>JAFUXX010000366.1 GCA_017476965.1 Kiritimatiellia bacterium
CGCGAATTGGGATCGGCTTCGCGGCGGGCCGCCTCCGCGCCGCGCTCGGCGGCCGCGGCCGCGGCGGGTTCGCGCTCGACGCGTTCGCGGTAGTCGTCGTACCCGCCAACGAACTTGCGGACGCCGGCCTCGGTGATTTCGACGATGTTCTGGGCGACGCGGCGGACGAATTCCACGTCGTGCGACACCACCACCACGGGGCCTTCGTAGGCCGCGAGCGCTTCTTCGAGGGCCTTGCGGCCGTTCATGTCGAGGTGCGTCGTGGGTTCGTCGAGCACGAGGAAGTTGGGCTTGCGCGCGTAGATGCGGGCGAAGGCGAGGCGGATCTTTTCGCCGCCGGAGAGGACGCCGGCGGGCTTGAAGGCGTCGTCGCCCGAGAAGCCGAACGCGCCGAGCAGCTGCCGCGCCTGGGCCTCGGTCATTTCGTCGTCCTCGCGGCGGACGACGTTCACGAGAGACCGTTCGTCGGGGATCGTTTCGGCGAAATCCTGCGACATGTAGCCGGGCACGACCTTGTGGCCGATCACGACCTCGCCTTCGCTCGGCGCGCGGACGCCCGCGAAGAGGCGGGCCATCGTCGTCTTGCCCAGGCCGTTGAAGCCGACGATCGCGACGTGTTCGCTGCGGGCGACGTCGAACGTGACGTGGCGGAAAATCCAGCGCTCGCCGTCGTACGTGAACCCGGCGTCGCGGACAGAGAGGGCGGTCGTGCCGCAATGGTGCCAGGCGGGGAGGCGCAGCTTGCCGGCCTCGGACGCCTGGCGCGGCACGGCTATCGGCTCCATGCGCTCGATCATCTTGATGCGGGACTGCACGAGCGACGCCTTGTTGGCCTGCGAGCGGAAGGTGTCGACGAAGCGCTGGTACTGCTCGCGGAGGCGGTCCTGGTTGCGCTTGGCCGCGAGGAGCGTCTCGTAGCGGGCCTTGCGCTCGCGCAGGTAGAAGTCGAGCGGGCCGTTGTAGCGGGTCGCGGTTTCGCCGTCGATTTCGATCGTGATGGAGGTGAGGGTCCGCAGCAGGTAGCGGTCGTGGGAGACGAGGAGCAGCGTGCCGCGGAATTCGCGCAGGTAGCGCTGGAGCCATTCGACAGCGGGCAGGTCGAGGTAGTTGGAAGGTTCGTCGAGCAGCAGCAGGTCCGGTCCGCCGGCGAGCGTGCGCACGAGCTCGGCGCGCATCTTCCAGCCGCCGGAAAATTCGGCGAACGGGCGGTCGAAACCGGAAGGGTGGAAGCCGAGGCCGCAAAGCGCCTTCTTGACGCGCGAATCGAGGTCGTACCCGCCGCGCGCCTCGAAGCGCGTCTGGAGGTCGCCCACGCGGGCGAGGGCGCGGGCGCGTTCGGGGGAGCCCGCGGGGAGCGAGGGCATGGAGCCTTCGATCCGCGCGATTTCCTCCTCCATCGCCTTGAGGTCGGCCGAAGCGCGCAGGGAGTAGGAGAGCAGGGTGTCGTCCCGCTCCCACTTGGAAAGCTGCTGGTGCAGGTAGCCTATCGCGGGGCGTTCGCCCTCGAAGAGGATCTGGCCGCTGTCGGGGGAGATTTCGCCGGTGAGCAGGTTGAAGAACGTGGACTTGCCGGCGCCGTTGGGGCCGACGATGCCTATGCGCTCGCGGGCGTTGATCTTGACGGTGACTCCGTGCAGCACCCGCTGGGTGCCGAACGAAATGCCGACGTCCTGGAACGAAAGCACCGCGTGTTCCCCCCCCGGTCTGGATCGCGAACGGCGGCGGCCCTACGACACGAAAAACTCGCGGTAGAGCGCCTGGACCGCGGGCTGGAGGTCGGTTTCGCGGATGCCGAACATGATCGAGAGCTCGGACGAGCCCTGGTTGATCATCTGCAGGTTGATCCCGGCCTTGGAAAGCGCGGTCACGACGTGCAGGCACGTGCCGACCGTGGTGCGCATGCCTTCGCCGACAGCCACTAGGAACGCGATGCCGCGGCGGTACGAAACGTGGTCCGGCGCGAGGTCCTTCTCGATCTTGGCGAAGACGCGCGAGCGGACGTCGTCCGGGAACATTTCGTCCTTGAACACGACGGTCACGGAATCGACGCCCGCGGGCATGCACTCTATCGACACGTTCTCGGAGGCGAGGATGGAGAGAAGCTTCGCGACGAAGCCGATCTCGCGGTTCATCATCCACTTTTCGACGTAGAGGGCGCCGAAACCGGGACACGCCGCGATGCCGTTCACGCGGCCTGGCACGGACTTGCGCCGCGGCAGGACCATCGTGCCGGGCTCGTCGGGGTTGTTGGTGTTGCGGATGTTGATCGGGATCTTCGCGCGGATCGCGGGCATGACGGCCTCGTCGTGGAACACGGCGAAACCGGCGTAGGACAGTTCGCGCATTTCGGCGAACGTCATTTCGCGGATGCCCTCTCCGCCCGCGGCCTCGGGGCAGAGGCGCGGATCGACGGGGTAGACGGCATCGACGTCCGTGAAGTTTTCGTACACCTCGGCGCCGAGCGCGGCGGCGATGATCGCGCCGGTGATGTCCGACCCGCCGCGCGAAAACGTGGCGATGCGGCCGCCGGCGGTGTAGCCGTAGAATCCGGGGAACACGACGACGTCCGGCATCGGTCCGAGCGCGGCCTTGATGTTGGCGTAGGACTCGGGCAGGAGGCGCGCCGAGCCGTACTCCTCGGAAAGCAGCATCCCGGCGTCCTTGGGGTCGACATAGGCGGAGCGGAGCCCTCGGGCGGTGAACGCGGCCGCGCAGAAGCGGGCGGAAAACTCTTCGCCGAACGCCTTGACCGCGTCCACGAACGCGCCGGGGTGGTCCTTGGGGGCGGCGAGGCGGCGCTCGAGCTCCGCGGACGCGGCCTCGACGAGGTCCGCGCCGAGGCCGAGTTCGTCGCGCATGGCGGAGTAGCGGGCGACGACGCGGGCGGCGTTTTCGGAGTGGTCGCGGCCGGCGAGGGCGTCCTCCGCCGCGGCGATCAGCAGGTCGGTCACCTTGGTGTCGCCCTTCGCGCGCTTTCCGGGCGCGGAGACCACGACGACGCGGCGCGCCGGATCGGAGCGGACGATTTCGAGGACCTTGAGTATCTGTTCGGAAGAGGCGACGGACGAACCGCCGAATTTGCAAACTTTCATCGGATTGTCAGTTGCCGCGCACTGCGGCGGCGGCGCGTTTGAAACCTTCGGCGGCGCCGAGAATCGCCGATTCCTCCACGCAGAAGGCGAGGCGGACGTGGCCGGGGAGGCCGAAGCCGCGGCCGGCGACGGCGAGGATGCGCTCGGCCAGAAGCGCTTCCACGAAGACGCGTTCGTCGGGGACGGGGGATTCGACGAAGAAGTAGAACGCCCCCTTCGGCAGGAAGAAGCGGATGCCGGCGGCGCGGAGTTCGTCGGCCATCAGGTCGCGGCGGCGCTTGTAGACCGCGGCGTCCACGCCCTCCTCGGCGGCGCTCTGCAGCACGAGCTGCCCGATCGCGGGCGCGTTCACGAACCCGAGGATGCGGTTCGCGAGGACCAGGCCGCCGACGAGTTCCTCGCCGCCTTCGACCGCGGGATTGACGGCGAGGTAGCCGACGCGTTCGCCGGCGAGCGAAAGCGTCTTGGAGAACGAGCCGGCGACGACGGAGTGGCGGCAGGCGGCGAAGATGGACGGGATCGGCGCGCCGGTGTAGTTGAGCTGGCGGTACGGCTCGTCGGAAACGAGGTAGATCACGCGGCCGAACTGCGCGGACCGCCGTTCGAGGATCGCGCCGAGCGCGGCGAGGTCCTCCGCCGGGTAGATCTGCCCGGTCGGGTTGTTCGGCGTGTTCACGATCACGGCGCGCGTCTTTTCGTTTATCGCGGCGTCGATCGCGCCGAGGTCGAGCGAAAAGTCGCCGGGCTTCGTTGGCACCGGGACGAGCGAGCCGCCGTGGTTGCCGCAGTAGAACCCGTATTCGACGAAATACGGCGAAGGCACGACCACTTCGTCCCCGCGCGAGAGGATCGCGCGGAAGAGCACGTTGAGCGCGCCCGCGGCGCCGACGGTGACCACGACGCGCGAGGCGGGGGTTTCCACGCCCTGCTCGCGCGACACGAGGCGGGCGAGAGCTTCGCGCGTGGCGGGGTAGCCGGCGTTGGGCATGTAGCCGAAGGCGAACGGCTTGTCGGCCGATTCGGCGATTCCGCGCAGCGCGGCCTTCACGGCGGGTGGCGGCGGGAGGTCGGGGTTGCCGAGGGAAAAGTCGTAGACGTTGTCCGCCCCGTACTTCTTCTTCAGTTCGATGCCCTGCTCGAACATCTTGCGGATGGCTGAGCCGCCGAGGACGGCCTTTGAAACTTCTGGCGAAAGCAGCGTGGACATGGCCGGAACATTCCTTTTGCGTGTTGCGCGCCCGGAATCGCCCGGACGCGGCGCGCGGCGGTCCCCCGCCGCGCGGAACGGCTCGCGATACTACACGAAACGTCCCGCAGGCGCAAACGCCGCCGCGCGCGCCCGTTCCGGCGTTGCGGCTATGCTTCCGCCACGCACTGTGGTAGAATTTCCGGCATGCAAGACACGGAACAGGCACTGCCGAAAATCGACGGCGCGGGCGACGGCTTCGCCGTGCTTGGCGAGAACGCCGCTGAGGCGCCATATCCAGTTGTTGCCGCTCTGGTTGGGCGTGAACGGCCCGTGCGTGACAAGGAAGACGTAGCGCGCGTCGGGGTCGGAGGAGACGGCTTCGGCAACGTCGAAGAGGCTGACGCGCTCGAAGTCGCA
>JAFUXX010000367.1 GCA_017476965.1 Kiritimatiellia bacterium
GGCGTCGGCGGGGCCGAAGCCCTCGAACTCCGCGGGCTTGACTTCGAGCGGCGCGTCGCCGTCGTTGATCACGGCGGCGGCGGGGGCGCCGTCCACGGTGCCGAAGAACGTGGTCGGCCAGCGGTCGGCGCGGGCGTGGTACTGCGGACGCACGTCGCGCATGCGCAGTTTGGCGGCCTTGGCGAGGATTTCCATGCGGTCGGGGGCGATCGTGGCGAAGTTGTCCGACGTGAGGCAGAACCCGGTCATGATTCCGCTCAGCACCGAGACGCGCGCGTCGCCTGGCTGCACGGTGCCGCGGTCCTGGCGGGCGATGAGGCAGTCGGGGTCCGCCTCGTACCACGGGAACATCCAGAACCGGTTGAGCGTGCACTGCACGGCGCGGTTGATGCCGACGGGGTCGGCGTGGGTGTCGTCGCTGAAGCGGGCGCCGTCCACCAGCCCGACGCACGGCAGGAAGTGCTGCGAGCAGGCGAGGAGGAACGAATCGGGCACGGCTTCGCGGATGGCCTTGAGCCCCTGGCGGAAGGCGGAGACCGCGGTGGCCGAAGGATCGGAGCGCACGCCGTCGAGGAGCGCGAACCCGAGGCCGTCCATCTTGAAGTACGTGTAGCCCCATTCGCGGAACGTGCGGAAAATGGTGCGCAGGTGTTCGAGCACGTCCTCGCGCGTGGTGTCGAGCGTGGCCCACATGTCGTCCGGCGGCGGCGACCAGCCCTTGGCGACGTAGGGCTTTCCGTCCGCGCCCTTGACGAACCACTCGGGGTGCTCGCGGAAGACGCGGCTCGCGGTGGAAGCGTGGAAGGGCATCGTCCAGATGCCGGCCTCCATGCCCTTGGCGCGGATGCCGGCCGCGATTTCGCGCAGCGGGGTGGGCCACGACGGGTCCTGGTCGTTCCAGTCGCCCTGGAAGGTCTGGTAGCCGTCGTCGATCTGGACGTAGCGCGTGGGAAACACGTCGCGGCGGGCGGCGAGGGATTCGACGTTTTCGAGCAGGTCGCGCTCCGTGACGTCGGTGTAGTAGTAGTACCACGTGCAGTAGCCGAAAACGGAGGGGCGGGCCGGATCGCGCGGGGCGGCGCCGTTGGCGGCCATGACGTGCATGCCGTACTGGCGGAGCAGGTCGCGCCAGTCGTCGCCTTCCAGCACCTCGATTTTCTCCGGGTTCGGGTCGTCGTCCGCGATCTGGGGCTGCCAGATGCGGATCTCGCGGAGCTTGTGCCCGCGCCACGTCGCGGCGAAGTGGGTGAGCGAGCGGTTCGCGGTGGGCGCGCCGACGAGCAGGAAGCGGCGCGACTCGACGTCGCCCACGACGATGACGTCGTCCGAAACGATTTCGGAGTTGTACGCGGTGAACTGCGTGCAGAAGCGCTCGTGCACGGTGCGCTGGTTCATCGTGTTCGCGTTGCGGTACGCGAACAACGATCCTTCGGGGAGCCGGCCTTCGAGCGGAAGGGTGCGGACCCAGTAGCCGGGTTTCAGGAGCATCGGTTTTCGGGGGTTGGGGAGAGTTTGCCGGAGGAAAGCACGAGAGTGCGGTCGCAGCGGGCGGCGACCGCGTCGGAGTGGGTGACCATGACGACGGCGGGGCGAACGCCGCCCGCAGCGCCGGAAAGGTCGAAAACGAGATCGAGGACGCGCATGCCGGTCGCGCCGTCGAGGTTGCCGGTCGGTTCGTCCGCGAGGAGCAGGCCGGGGCGGTTCGCGAGGGCGCGGGCGAC
>JAFUXX010000368.1 GCA_017476965.1 Kiritimatiellia bacterium
CGGCGCCGGCCTGGCGGTCGGCGCGTTGACGGGCGGGGCGCGCCCGGTGCCGCTGCGCGCGCGCCTCTTCTTCCTGTCCTGCGTGCCGTTCCTCGCCTGGGCCGCGGTGCGCGCGTTCCGTCCGTCGGCCCCCGGCTTCCCGCTCGTCGCCGTCGAAGCGGAGCGCAGCGTGCTGCTGTTCCTGTTGCCCGTCCTGCTGGCGCTGACGTTCGCCGTTTCGTCCGGGCCGCGTTTCCGCCGGGTGTTTCCGCGGCTTTTCCTGGCGGACGCCGTGGCCGTGTGCGCGTGCGCGCTCTGGTACCATTTCACGACGGACGACCTGCGCATACTCTGGATGCCCGGGATGCCGTACACCGGCCGCGCGTCGGCCCCGTTCTGGTGCCCCAACCATTTCGTGGACTACGCGTTCTGGGGCGGCTTCGTGGCGCTGTCCGCCGCGCTCGCGCCGCGCGTCGGGTTCCTCCGCCGCGCCGGGCTCCTGCTCGTCTTCGCGTTCTGCTCCGCGGCGGCGTTCTTTTCGCTTTCGCGCGGCGGCATCGTTTCCGCGGCGGCGGGCTGCCTGCTCGTCCTGCCGTTTCTCGGCCTTTCGGGGCGGCGGCCGTGGCTCCGCGCCGTGTTCGCCTTGACCGTGTTCTGCGGCGTCGCCGGCGCGGCGCTGGCGGTGCGCTACACGGACAACCCCGTGATGCGCCGCGTCGAGAAGGAGGGGCTGTGGAAAGTCTGGAAAGACGCGAAGACGCCGTCCGACCTCCTCGAAGACGCGCCGCGGCTCCTCGCCCGCAATTTCAACCGCGGCCAGTACATCTCCGCGGCGCTGCGCGCGTGGCGCTCCAATCCCGACGAAGGAATCGGCCCCGGGCAGCACACGCACCGCTGGGCCCAGTTCGAGCCGACGGACGAGGGCGTGCGCCCGACGGGGCCGGACGGCGCGGGCCTCGTGCGCCCGCAGTTCGCCGACTACGGCAAGCACCTCTACGAGGTCCACAGCGACTGGGTGCAGCTTCTCGAAGAGTACGGCACGCGCGGCCTGCTGCTCTTCCTGCCGCCGTTCCTGCTGCTTCTCGCCGCGCTGGTCGTGCGGCACTGCAGGACGTTCGCCGCCGGCGGTCCGCTTCTTGAGCGCACCTCGCCGCTCGCGGCCCTGCTGTGCCTCGTGTCCCTTGCGGTGCACTCGACCGTCGATTTCACGCTTCTCATTCCGTGCGCTGGCTGGACCCTCGCCGCGATCTGTTCCGTCGCGATGCTCGCCGAACCGGAGCCCGAAGCGCGCAAGCAAGGAGATGCCGCATGATCGCGATAGTCGACTACCGCGCCGGGAACCTGACGAGCGTCAGGCTCGCTTTCGAAACCGTCGGCGCGCCCGCCCGCGTCGTTTCGACGCCGGACGAAGTGCGCGCGTGCGACCGCATCGTGTTTCCGGGCGTCGGCGCCGCGGGGGCGGCGATGGCTAACCTCCGCGCGCTCGGCCTGGCGGACGTCCTCCGCGAACGCGTCGAAGCGGGCGTGCCGTTTCTCGGGATATGCCTCGGTACGCAGATACTTTTCGGGTCGTCCGAAGAGGACGGCGGCACGGAGTGCCTCGGCCTGCTGCCCGGCCGCGTCGCGAAGTTCCGGCCCGCGTCGCCTGCTGACAAGGTGCCGCACATGGGCTGGAACCAGGTCGCGTTCGCGCGGCCGCATCCGCTCTTCGAGGGCATCCGCGACGGCGCGGATTTCTACTTCGTCCACTCCTACCACCCCGTGCCGGCCGATCCGGCGGACGTGCTCGCCACCACTTCGTACGCGGGCGTGGAGTTCGCCTCCGCCGTCGGGCGCGGCAACCTCGCCGCCGCGCAGTTCCATCCGGAGAAGTCCGGCCGCGACGGGTTGCGGATGCTTTCCAATTTCGCCGCGTGGGACGGCCGCGCCGCGTGAAGCGCCGCGCGCGTGTTGAAGAAATCGGGCCGTTGGGGTAGTATCTCGGTCGCCGGACGCGCCGGGGCGGTCGCCGCCCGCGGCCGGCGGGAAACTTTCGATTCCATGAACGCCAAGACGAACATTTTCGTGTGCCGGGAGAGCGACGAGCGCGAGACGCGCGTCGCGCTCGTCCCGGCGGACTGCAAGAGGCTCGCCGCTTCGGGTTACGCGGTGGC
>JAFUXX010000369.1 GCA_017476965.1 Kiritimatiellia bacterium
GCGCGCGGTGCAGCGAAAGGGCGCGCTCCGCGAACGTCGCGAGCGCGGCGAGGCCGAGAGCGAGGATGACCCACAGGACCGGGCCGCCCATGCGCAGTGTTTCGGTCACGTGCATTGCAGTATGTCGCTTCGGGCGGGACGGCCGCGCGGCCCGTGGCGGGCGCGCGGCCGGCGGGCGCTAGAACACGCGGAACGAACGGATGTACCAGTTGTGGAACGCGTACGGTTTGCCGTCCACCTCGGGGAGGAGCCCGTCCGCCGTGCGGGCCGGCTCCGGGTCGCGCCAGAGCTCGACGAGCGCGTGCGTCGTGGCGAGCGAGTTGCCGTCGGCCGTGCTTTCCTCTTCGCCGAACTTCGGCGTGTACGCGTCCGCGCGGATGATCGCGAGGAACGTCTGCCCGCGCGTCGCGAAGGAGTCGCCGATGTTGGCGAGGAGCGCTTCGCGGTCGGCGTCGGTGGCCAGGTCGTCGAAACTCGTGCCGCTGGAGTAGTTGGAGTCGAAGTGGTCCAGATTGCCCGTCATGAGCATTTCGAGAACCGGGTTCGGCAGCGAACTTTCGCCGTCGGCCATGCCGAGGCAGTCGGAGAGGCTCCGGGCCATCGGCCAGCCGGCGTCCTCGAAGTCGTCCTTGTCCGTCGGCGTGGCGAACCGGATCGAGCCGTGGCGCACCGCGGTTTCCTCGATTGCCTTGTGCATGGCCACGGCGACCGCCGCGGCCTGCTTTTCGTCGAGCTGCTTCGGGGCGGCGCTGCCCGACGTGCCGGTGCTGAACCCTTCCGACTGGTACGGCGCGCCGATGAGCGCGGACTGGTACGGGTAGAGGTTCGGCACGAAGCGCTGCAGCGCGTTGTACGTGCGCCCGCTGCCGTGCACCCACTCCGTGGCGCGGAGGGGCGCGCGCGATTCGAGGTGGACCAGCCCCGGGGCGTTGAGGTTGACGCGGCCTTCGGGCAGGAGCGCGGAGTACGCGAGCTGCTTCGGGAAGCTGTTCTCGCCGCTCGTCGCGGGCATTTCGCCGGAGTCGCTGTAGTCCTTGTACGTCGGATACCGGTCCTGCGCCGGGGACGAGGCGAAGTAGTCGAACACCGGGTGGAAGTCCGCGCGGTAAGTCGGCGTCGCCCCGCCCGCCTTGGGCCTGTACGTGCGGTACAGCGAAAGCGTCTCGTACGGGCCGCACATGACGTTGCCCAAGTCGGCCGGCGAGCGGAAAGCCTTTCCGTTGGCTATGCGGGAGCGCAGCGCCTTGACGACGTCCGCGTTTTTGTCCGACATCAAACTGCCGTCGGAGACGTCGAGGTTGGGGCCGTCGCCGGGCGCCCAGCGGTGCAGGAAGTCGGGGCGCGAAACGTAGTTCTTGTCGGCGCTGCCCGTGAAGACGGCGTCGAGCCAGAACGAGAAGTCGGGGCTGCTCCTCGGATTGTCCCCGAAAATCCAGTTCTGCTGGAACTCGTTGAGCGGAATCGTGAGCTGCTGGGGCTCCTCGAGGTCGTCGCACGCGTTTTCGTCGATTTCCTTGCGGAACTTCTTGATCCACTTCACGTCGTCGGACAGGATGGACTCGTCGCGCGTGATGCGGTTGTTGATCCAGTACATCGTGCCCGGGTAGTTGCGCTGCATGCCGCCGTCGTTCTCGCGGTGCGTGACAAGGCAAGTGGTGTCCATGCCGAACTGCGGCACGGTGCACATCGCCCAGCCCCAGCCGAGGGCCTGCTTCGCGTCAAGCTGCGTCTTGCCGGAGGCGGCCGCGCCGGAAATGAGCTTGCCGATGTCCATCGTGTCGCCCTGGAAGTGCTTGGACTTGTCGCCGTGCCACACGTAGGCGTCCATGCCGATCCAGTACGCCTTGTCGTTGCCGTCGATCTGGGGAGCCGGGACCTGCTGGACGATGTCGCCGGTGTTCTCGTCCTTGATCGTGACCTTCATGCGGATCGGAATCCACACGTCCTGGTCGTCGCCGTTTTCGTACTCGGCGTTCGTCGGCGGCGGGAAGACGAATTTCGGCTCGGTCCAGGAATCGACCGTTCCGTCGCCGTCGGAGTCGACGAGTCTCGGGAGCGTGGACTTGTCCGCGTCGAGCGAACAGAGCACGTAGAAGACCGGATCGCCGCCAGTCGTCGAGTCGTTGGAGAACCCTTTGGAATTGGCATTGCCGTCCGAACTGACGCCGATCCAGACCTCGGAAGGCGCGTCGGCCGCGCCCTTGATCGCGAGGCCTTTCTTGACGGCGGAGTAGGACCTGTCCGGAGCCGTGGGCCCGATGAACGGATTGGAATTGTCCATGCGAAGCCAGCCGTTCGGTGCCGGAGCGGGTTTCGCGGGGCCCCATGAAATGAGGTCGCCGTCTTCGAAGAGCGGCACGATCGTGTTTTTGCCCGAAGACCTGGACACGGAATTTTCGGCGGGCCACGTGGACATGACGTCCCAGTCCATCGTCATCGTGTACTTGTGCTTCGGAAAATCCTTCCACTCCGGCGCCTGGTTGTAGAAAGCCGCGGCGGCGCCGGCGTGTATGCGGCCCTTGTACACGACCGCCCACTTCTCGAAGTCCCTGCTGCTGAATCCGCCGGCCGCGGGGTCGATCCACGTTTTCCACGTGTTGTACGGGGGCAGGCCGCCCTCGACGAACGAATTGCCGCGGCCGGTGCAGTACCAGTTCGTCGTGCACGATTCCCACGTGACGTACGCCCAGGTGTGGCTCAGGAGCGGAATCGGCTCCGTCGCGGGGAAATCGAGCGGATCGGTGCTGCCGGGCTTGGAGTCGGCGACGCGGTTGGAATCGTCGTCGTTCCTGCCGGACGAAACGGACGGGAGCGCGGACCAGATGTTCTTTTTGCTCCATCCGGCGAGGTCGGCCTTGCCGGGCACGAGGTCTTCGTCCATCGCGTCGAGCATCGCCACCGTGGCGAGGCGCGCCTTGGAGACCGTGATCTTCTTGCTCGAACCGGCGCCCTCGTAGAGCGTGAGTTCGTCCTTGGACGAATCGGACACTTCGCCGGAGGAGAGGCCCGCGGACTTGCGCGAGCGCGCAAAGACCTTGCCCATGTTCACGAGCGCGCGGGAGGCGAACCTGTCCATTTCGGCGGAGGAGAGCTTCGACACGCCGTTTTTGCCCTTCAGCTCGTCTTCCGTCGGCAGGTGCAGGCGCGGGAAGCCGTCGGGGTCGAGCCCTTCGAGCGCCATCGAGAAGCCGCCGACCTGGTCGGCCGGGAAGAAGGAATTCCTGGTAACGGAGGAGTTGGACTTGTTCCAGACCTGGGCGTCCTTGAGCAGGGACTTGCCGGACGGCCAGAGCAGGTCGAGCGCGCCGCTCGACCCTTTCGCGTCGAGCCGGCCGCCGAGCTGCACCGTCGAGTTGCGCTTGTCTTCGAGCTGCAGGCGGATGTCGGCGAACGAGACGAACGACCCGCCGGATTGCTTGCGCTTGTCGAGGTACTGGGCGGCGTTGTCGATCGTGCGGGGAACCTCGACCGCCTCGGCCTCGCCGCTGCCGGAGGCGTTCTCGAACTTGGCGTCTGCCGTCGGGAGGATGTACGCCGACGGATCGGAGACGAAGCGCCGCCGCTGGATCTGCACCGCGGTGTTCGGGGTGCCGTTCGTGAACGACAGGTTCGGGTCGAGGAGGCCAGTCGTGGGCAGCACGAGGAACGCGTAGCGGCCGATGATGGAGTCCTCGCCCGGGCGGCCGAGGTCGCCGTAGAGGTTCACGCCGGAGGGGCGGTTCTTGATCGGGTCGGAGACCTTGATCGACGAGTGGATCGGAGCCCAGTCGACCTTGGCCGAGCGCGCCATCGCGATCTGCGCCGGCGTGAGGTACTTCGTCATCTCGTACGTGAGAAGCTGCGCGCCCACGCGCTCGTGGTCGGAGACAGTGGCGCCGGAGTCGTTTCTGCCGCCCTTCACGGCGAGGCGGGCGGACTGCAGGTAGTCGTTGGTGCGGCTGCCGGAGGAGGCGAGCCACGGCTCGGGCCAGATCGGCGCCGCCCAGTCGTTGGTCGGGCTGTCGAACGACATGTCCACCGCTTCGATCACGCGGCCGAGCGCCGTCGAAAGCGACTGCCGGGCCACGTGGCCGTTCTTGAGGTTCGTCGTGCCGGCCTGCTCGGTGCGCATGAACGTCGCGAACGCCACGGCCATGAGCATCATGACCGAGAGCATTCCGAGCACGATGACGAGCGCGCTGCCGCTCCGTTTGTTGTCGGTCTTCATTGTCGAAATCTCCTGTCTTGTCTCCGCGCCCCGGCCTCTCCCGCGCCCTAGTACGCCTGGTAGTACTGGCCGAACTGCGCGGGGAAGGAAACCGCGGCCTCGTACACGGCGTCGGCCTGGAGTTCGCCGATGTCGTCGAAGCGGACGCGGTACGGGTTGCCCCACGGGTCGAGGAACTCGCGGTTGTCCCCTTCGAACTTGTCTGGAGGAGCCTGGAAAAACGGCGTCTTGTGCGCGTTGTGCCCGAAGAGCGGGCGCATGTTGTCCTCGGTCAGCGACGTTTCGCCGCTGCCGAAGCCGGACGGCCATTCGTGGAACGCCATGTAGTATGAGCGGAACGCGGCGGCGATCTGCTGCGTTTCGGCCGTGGCCATCGCGACGTAGGCGCGCTGGCGCGCCGCGACGGCGGACGACGTCACGAGCCCCATCAGCAGCGCGATGATGCCGACGACGGCGAGTATTTCCAGAAGCGTGAAGCCCGCGCCGCGCCGGCCGCCTGCCGGTTCGCCCCGGGTTGTCGTTTCGTCGATTTGCATTTCCGAAAAATCCCCGCGCTAGAAGCTGATGATGTCGTCCTTGGTCTTGGACAGCCTGTTCTCGGTGCCGTCGCGGCCGTAGGACACGACCGACAGGCCGGAAAAAGACCCCGTGGGCTTGAGCTCGAAGCGGAGCTTCACGCCGACCGGCGCCGAGGAGGCGTCGGACCACGTGGCCTCGCCGACATCTTCCGCATTGTACGGACGGTCGTTTTCCACCCTGCCAAGGTCGGCCCGTATCGCCGAGACGGTGAACGAAGACTCGTAGCCGCGGCCGTTGTACTCCTCGCCGTCCTTGCCGGAAAGGAGCGTGCGGACCGTAGAACCGTCGTCCTGCCACCTGCCGTTGGAATTGCGCTTGAGAGCCGTTTCCTCGCGGGTGCAGCGCGAACCGCCGGAGAAGGAGTACTTCACGTGCCGGTACTCTTTCTCGAAACCGTCTTCGGAGCGGGCGAGGCGCACGAATTCGATCGACCCGGAGGAGCCTTCGGAGATCTTGATCGGGTCGTTGCCGCCGACGAAATCGCGCATGTCCACGGCCGTTTCGAGGTCGCGGGCGAGCGTACCCGCGACGGAGCGCACGACCATGCCGCCTTCGGCGCGGGCGTAGCCCGAGTCCCACGAGCGGGAGGCCTGCGTGAAGAGCTGCCCGATCATGAGGACGACGACCATCAGGATCGCCGTCGCCACCATGACCTCGATCAGCGAAAACGCCGCGCGCGCACGGACGCGGAGCGGCGCGCGCGGGGCCGATGCGCCCCCGCGCCTCGTGGTTTCACGATCGTCGTCGAACATTTCCAAAATCCTCTTTTGCCCTTTAGAAAAACGCCGCCGCGAATCCGTCGCACGGCGCGCCCGTCACGGACGGTGCACGAACGCGTATTCCTGCGAAAACACCGGACCGTTCACGTAAGGCGCCGGGTATCCCTTGTCGGAAGAAACGACGGACACGACGTAGCGGCTCGGGAGCCAGATGTCGGTGTTTCCGTCCTTGAGCGGCTCGTCGAGATCGACCTTGATCTTTCCGGACTTGATGTACGACTCCCCGTTGTCCTCGTCCTCGTTCCAGTCGATGTTCTTGAACGCGCGCGCCTTGCGCTCGATCTTGACGACGCGGACGAGGAACTGCGGCGGGAGGACGAAATTCCTCGCCGCGCTCGAAAAGTCGGGCTTGTCCTCTTCGCGGCACACGTACCAGAACACGTTGTTGCCGGACGCGCCGTTGTAGTTCACGTCGTCAGAACCGTTGGAGCCGGCCCCGGCCGCCTCGCGGGCGCGGAGGGAGTAGCTGGAATTGGAGGAAAACGATTTTCCCTTTTGCAGCTTGTAGGAATTGCCCGCGAGGTTGGTGTCCTTGACGACAGCCTGCCACCACTTCTCGGCGTCCTCCCACGTTGCGAGGTCGTCGATCTGGCGCGCGCGCGCCGAAATCGTTTCGAGAAGCGCCGAGGCGAACGACGCCTGCGACAGGTCGCCGCGCGACTGCGCCCCCTGGCGCAGGCCGATCGGGAAGAGGCTGAACACGGCCACGAGGCCGCCGCCCACGACCACGAGCGCGAGGCACACTTCGATGAGCGAAAACGCCGCCCGCCGGCGCGCGCCGCCGCGCACCGCCGCCTTCATCGCGGAGAGCAATCCCCTGCCCCCGCCAGACTCGTTCCTTGTTGTCATGTCGTCAAATCGCCTCCAGCGTGCCAACTTCCATGCGTCCCGCCGACTTACCGCGACGACGTGGACACCGTGCCGTCCTTGCGCACCGTCACCTTGTGTTCGACGGTGCCGGAAGAAGCCTCGGACCCTTCGGAAATCACGAAATCGACCTGCTTTTCGACGCGGCCGTCGGGCAGCACGTGGACGTTGTTGCGCTTGGCCCAGTTCGGGTCGAAATCGCCGTCGCCCTTTTCGGAGCCCTTGAAGAAGAAGCCCGACGGCAGGATCTGCTCGGGCAGCACCACGACTCCGTACTCGTGCCCTGCCGCGAAGTAGTCGCCGTCCGCCGAAGCGAACTGGGCCTGTGCGGGGATGCCGAACACCCAGCACTGCTCGTCGGAGGAGAACCACGGCGGGTAGGCGTAGTAGGCGAGGCACTGGCCGTCGATGTCGAACTGGTACTGCCCGGAGAAATTCTGCAGGTACGACTCGACGAGCTCGTCGTAGGCGTCGCCGGTCTCGTCCACGCCCGTGATGGCGCCGGAGGAATCCTCCAGGTCCGCGAACGGGTCGAGAATCCACTTCACCTGCTTGGTCTTGCCGTCCGCGTCCTTGAAGGTGCTGACCTTCTTCTTCATGTAGGACGGCTGGCGCGCCGCGTTGTCCGTCTCCATGATCATGCCGACCTTGCGGATGACGATGAACTTGTTGACGTCCGTCGGCCACACGTAGAGGTCGGTGCCCTCCACGCAAGCCTGCTGGCGGGCGAGCATGACGGCGCGGCGGAGGGCGTCCTCCGCGGAAGATTCCGAAAACGCGCGCAGGATGCCGTTGTACCCGCCGACCGCGAGAACGGAGAGAATCGCGATGACGCCCATCACCGCCAGCAGCTCGATGAGCGTGAAACCGCCCCGCCTCCGGCTCCCCGCCCGGCCCGTGTCTTTTCTCGTTGTCATGTCGTCAAATCGTCTCCATGTCCCGGCGCCGCAGGCGCAAGGCGCCCGCCCGCGGGTCCTTACCACGACCTTATGTACTTGGTGCCCTTTTCGTTCTGCACGAAAGCCACGGCCGCGGCGCGTACCACCTGGTCTTCGCCGGTTTCGGTGTACTCGCCGGGAACCTTGATTTCGCCGTCGCCGTCGAAATCGAGCATCACCTTCACGAGGCCGCGGTCGAGCTTCATCGCCTTGAAGTCCTTGCGCATCGTCTCGTAGAGCTCCTTGCCGACGAGGTGGTCCTGGTCGTCTTCCGCGAGCTTGCGGCGCAGGGCGCGCTCCACCCACGGGGCGTAAAGTCCGATGCGCTTCTGCTCCGCGGAGCGCTCCAGGCGCACGTCCGGCGGCCAGTGGTCGGCGTAGTCGAACATCTTGGCGGCGGAGAAGGAGACGGTTTCGTCCTTCTGCGGACCGGTGGCGCCGCTCGAAGCGTAGCGCGGCATCGTCTTCTTGTCGGAGGTGAAGGCCTTGAGGTCGGCGGAAGCGACCGGGCGCACTCCGTACCACCAGTTGAGGACGCAGCCCACCGTCGGAGTCATCGAAAACGGCGTGCCGTCGGACACGGACGAGCCGCCGTTGTCGTTCTGCCAGGCCCACTCGATCAGGGCCTTGGAGGGAAAACGGTGGTTCTCGGTGGCGAGGATGGTCCACGCGGCGGCGACCTGCGACACCATGTCGCGCGCGGCGACGTCCATCGCGCGCTCGCGTGCCTTCTGCACGGCCGGGAACAGGATGGCCATGAGCATCGCGAGGATGCCCACCACGGCCATCATTTCGATCATCGTGAAGGCCGACCGGCCGGATTTCGCGCCGAATGAACTTCTCATGTCCAGTGTCTTCCGTCTCGTTGCTCTTCGCGCCCCGCGCCTCAGCCCTGGCCGGCGACGATGTCGTCCGTCGAGTAGTCCTTGCCCGTGGTCTTGTCGACGCCCGTCTTGCCGTCCGGGCCGTTGGACCAGATCTTGTACGTCTCGTACGGCGGGAGCGAACGGTAGTGGATCCAGTTGTACCACGCGTCGCGCACGAAGTAGATGCGGTTGGTGAATTCGGTCTGCGACCCCTGCCCGGTGTTGTTGGGGTGTATGCGGATGTCGCTCTCGATGATGCCGTACGATTCGACGCAGGAGTCGTCGTACTTGAGCTTGCCGCCGAGGAGCGGCAGGATGCGGCGGACCGCGGCGAGGTCGCGCTCCGTGTCGCCGTGGGCCTTGCCGTCGGCGAACTTGTTGAAGTTCACGTACTGCTTGAGGGCCTGGTCGCGCTTGCGGGTGCCGTTGTCGATGCCCGCGAACGTGTACGGGTAGCGGCCCATCGTGGCTTCGGAGTCGTTGCTGTCGTGCACGAAGCCGTTGTAGCGCGGCAGGAAGAACGACAGCAGGCCGAACGTGAAGAGCGGCGTTTCGCTCCACAGGACCTCGTTCTTCTTGTCGGAGTTGCGGATCGCCTTTGCGATGTTTTCGGCGGCGGAGTCGCCCATGCCGCGGACCGTCGCGAACTCGAACTCGATCGGCTGCGAGCCGTTGGAGTAGAACGACACCGGCGGGTAGCGGCCGTAGATGGCCTTGAACTCTTCCACCGCGTTGGCGAGCTTCTCGACCTTGGCGCGCGAGGCCGCTATGTCGTTGTTGCGCCCGATCACGCCGACGGTGCGGAACACCATGCCCGCGAGCAGCACGATGATCAGCACCACGACAAGCATTTCGATGAGCGTGAAGCCTCTCGTGCTCCCCGCCCGGCTCTCCGGCTGTCCCAAATCTTTTCCAGTTGTCATGTCGTCAAATCGTTTTCCTGTTCCAGTGTCCCAGTCCCAGCGTCCCGGCGTCAGTCCGTCGACACCGACACGGTGTTGTCGTTGAAGTCGAACTTGATCCGGAACGGGCGGGCGCCGTAGACGCGGTCGCGGCGGTTGAGCGGCTTGTAGTAGTCGTTGGACTTGTAGAAGGGGCACTCGGAGTTTTTGCAGACCTTCGACTTGTAGAGCTTGTGGCACTCGGGGCACTTGTACATCTCCGAGCGGTAGAGCAGCACGGGGTCCTTGCGGTTGCGGACCACCTCGCCGGAGAGGTCCGAAATCGCGCCCTGGCCGTCCTCGTACGCGAGCCAGGCGTCCACCGTGTCGTCCGTCGGGTACGAATCCGACGAAAGCGAATTGTTCACCGGCGTCACGAACCCGTGGAGGTTGAGGTAGGTCTTCTTGACACCGCTGTCGGTCCTGAAGTCGAGGAGGTTCTTCACGACCTCGTTGTTGTCCGCGTAGAACGAGACCTGGTAGTTGCGGGAAACCCGCTCGTCGGTGCCGCCAGCGACCTTGGTCTTGGACCCCTGCGCGCTCTCGATCTTCTTCATCGCGGACTTGAGGACCTTGGCGTCCACGGGCCAGCGGCCGTTGTCGTGCCAGAACTCGACGATCGCCGCGCGGAGCAGCTCCGCGTTGTTGTCGGCGCGCTTCTTGTTGGCGGTCTTGGTGGCCGTCATGATCGCGGAGCCGAGCAGCGTCGCGAGGACGCCGATGATGGCGACCACGACGAGCAGCTCGACGAGCGTGAACGCCGCCGCGCCCCCCGCGCGCCCCGCCGGCGCCGCGGACCGGCGCCGGAACAAACCTTTCATTGTCGTCATTTCGTCAAACCGTGCCTGTGGCCTTTTAGCCCGCCATGGAGCCGATGATCGCGGTGAGCGGCTGGAACATCGCCACGACGATGGTGCCGACGATCACGGCGAGCAGGACGATCATGAGCGGCTCGATGATCGAGGTCATCGCGGAGACCGCGTCGTCCACCTCCCCGTCGTACGTGTTCGCGACGCGGTTCAGCATGTCCGGCAGGGCGCCGGTCTCTTCGCCGACGTCCACCATCGAAACCACCATCGGCGGGAACTGGCGCGAGGCTTCGAGCGAGGGCGTCATGTTGTCGCCTTCCTTCACGGCCTCGTGGATGTTCTGGTACGCGCGGGCGATGACCGCGTTGCCCGAAGTGTCGCGCACGATGTCGAGCGCCTGGAGGACCGGGACGCCGCTCTGCATGAGCGTGCCGAGCGTGCGCGTCGTGCGCCCGATGGCGGACTTGCGGATCAGCGGGCCGAAGCCCGGGAGCCGCAGCTTCACGCTGTCGAAGAAGTAGTTGCCGGCCGCGGTCTTGTTGAGCACGCGGTACAGCACAACGAGCGCCGCCACGGCGACCGCGAGCGGGATCATGTAGCTTATGAAGTTGTGGGCCAGGTTCACGACGAACTGCGTGACGGCCGGCAGCTTCGCGTTGGCGCCGAGCATGTCCTTGAAGAGGCCCTCGAATTTCGGGATCACCTTCACGAGCAGGACGCCGGTGAGGCCGAGCGCGACGCACAGGACCACGATCGGGTACGTCATCGCCGACTTGACCTTGCTCTTGATCTTCTGCTCCTTTTCGAGGAACTCCGCGAGGCGGGAGAGCGACTGCTCCAGCGCGCCGGCCGCTTCGCCGGCCTTCGCCATGTTCACGTACAGGTTGTTGAACACGCGCGGGTGCTGGGCGAGCGAATCGGAAAACGTGGCGCCGGATTCGACGGACTCGCACATCTTCTGCAGGATGTTGCGCAGCGCCGGGGTCGAGGCCTGCTTGGCGAGGATGCGCAGGCCTCGCAGCAGCGGCAGGCCGGACTCGACCAGCGTCGAAAGCTGGCGCGTGAGCACCATGAGGTCCTTGGGCTTCACGCGCTTGCTCTGCAGGAAAGCCGGCATCTTGAGCTGCACGTTCATGCCCCCGCCCTTTCGGCCCTTGCCGCCGACGGCGACGATCTTGCGCGGGGCGAGGTTGTTTTGGCGCAGGACGAGCTCCGCTTCGGCCTGGTCGTTGGCCTCCACGTAGCCGCTCTGGTCCTTGCCCGAAGCGTCTTTGGCGAGATACTTGAAACGTTGCATTTTGGAAAATCCCCCCGGTGGAGGCGTTTGTGAAGATTGCGGAACGCGGAGGAGACTATAGCGCAAAACGGCCCCCCGCGCAACCGGAAACCGCCGCCGCCGCCGCGTCCGGCGGCCGTTCGGTTTTTCCTTGCCTTTCCGGGAGTTTTCTGCTTCAATGTGCCGCACGGACGCAATGGCGCGGCAGGTTGCGCGCCGCGTCCGGGCAGATGGCTCCCAAATACAAGCGCATACTCCTGAAACTCAGCGGCGAAGTGCTGCTCGACCGCGATTCCGGCCAGTGCATCGCGCCGGCGGTGCTGGCGCGCATGGCGGCCGGCGTCAAGGCCGTGCGCGACATGGGCGTGGACGTGGCGATAGTGCTCGGCGGCGGCAACATCTTCCGCGGCGCGACGGGCGAGGCGCTCGGCATCGACCGCTGCGCCGGCGACTACATGGGCATGCTCGCGACCGTCATAAACGCCCTCGCGCTCCAGAACGCGATCGAAAAGACCGGCGTCCCCGCGCGGGTGATGACGGCGTTCCCCTGCCAGGGCGTCGCGGAGCCTTTCATCCACCGCCGCGCGCTGCGCCACCTCGAAAAGGGCCGCGTGGTCCTCTTCGCGGCCGGCACGGGCAACCCCCTCTTCTCCACGGACACGTGCGCCGCGCTCCGCGCCCGCGAAATCGGGGCCGACGTGCTCGTGAAGGCGACGAAGGTGGACGGCGTGTACACGGCCGATCCCAAGAAGGACCCCTCCGCCCGCAAGCTGGACCACCTGACGTACGCGGAGGCGATTTCCCGCGGCCTCAAGGTGATGGACACCGCGGCTTTCGCCCTCTGCCAGGAGCACCAGATCCCGATCCTGGTCCTCGATTTCTTCGCCGACGGCGCGCTGGAGGCCGCTGTGGCCGGCTCGGCGGTCGGCACGGTCGTGGACGGCCGGGAGCCGCCTCCCGTTTTCGGCTAGCGCGGCGGCGGCGGCGGCATTTCGATCGATTTACGCAACCAAGCATCTTCAAGCATCTTCAAAAAGGAGTCAAACATGGCACATCCGCTTCTCGACACGACCAAGGGCAAAATGGACGGCGCGCTCGCCGCTCTGGGCAACCAGCTGGACGGCGTCCGCACCGGCAAGGCGTCCCCCGCCCTCGTCGAAAACATCACCGCGACGTACTACGGCGCCCCGACGCGCATCCGCGAGCTCGGCAACATCGCCACGCCCGAGCCCCGCCTGATCACGATCACGCCCTACGATCCTTCGGTGATCAACGAAATCTGCAAGGCGATCCTCGCCGCCAACATCGGCGTGACGCCGGTTTCCGACGGCCGCAAGGTCCGCGTCCCGATCCCCGAGCTCTCCGAGGAGCGCCGCAAGGAGCTCGCGAAGGTCACCGGCCGCATGGCGGAGGAGGCCCGCGTGGCCGTCCGCAACGTCCGCCGCGACGCGAACGACCAGGCGAAGAAGCTCCAGAAGGACGGCAAGCTCACGGAAGACGACCGCGACCGCCTCCTCGAGGACATCCAAAAGGCCACGGACGCCGCGATTTCCAAGATCGACGCCGCGGCCAAGGCCAAGGAAGCCGAAGTAATGGCAGTCTAGGAGCAAGAGATGACGATCA
>JAFUXX010000370.1 GCA_017476965.1 Kiritimatiellia bacterium
ACCGCCGACGCCGCGAGCGCGAGGGCGCAGAGCGCGGCGTTGACCGCGTTTTTGAACGGCACGCGGTTCAACTTCTTCATGAAGTTGCCGGCGAGCTTGCCCCACGCGACGACGGAGCCGGTGAACGCCACGGCGCCGACCACGACGGTGAGCGCGAGCGTGGCGGCCGCGAACGCGCCGCCGGTCTTGCCGGCCGCGTGCTGCGAAACAGCGACGAGCATCGACGAGAGGCCGCCGAAGCCGTTGAAGAGCGCGACGAGCTCCGGCATCCCCGTCATCTTCACGTTGGAAGCCCAGATCACGCCGACCGCGCTGCCGAGCACGACGGCCGAGAGCGCGACGGCGTAGCCGCGCCCGCCGGCGGCGATCACTTCCTTTTCGAAGAGCACGGTGACGACCGCGACGAGCATTCCCGCCGCGGAGAGGAAATTGCCGCGGCGGGCCGTGGCGGCCTTGCCGAGGAGCTTGATTCCGCGGACGAACAGCACCGCGGAAACCATGTAGAGGACGGTGACGAGCGTCGGGTTCATCCTACTTGCCCTCCTTCTTGCTCTTGAACATCCCGAGCATGCGGTCCGTCACGAAGTAGCCGCCCACCACGTTCACTGTCGCGAGGAAAATGGCGGCGAACCCGAGCGCCGCGCCGAGGCGCGACGTGCCGACCGCCGCCGCGGCCACTGCGACGGCCCCGACGATCGTGATGCCCGAAATGGCGTTCGTGCCCGACATCAGCGGCGTGTGCAGCTGCGAAGGCACTTTGGCGATCAATTCCACGCCGAGGAACGCGGCGAGGACGAATACGAAGAGAATCAGCGGATCCATGGTTTCGGATTTGTTTCGCGGACGCGGCGGATACTAGCATAACGCACCCCGCCGGAAAAGACCCTTTTCCGGCGGGTGCGCTGAGCGGCGGGCGCGCCCCGGCGGGGCGGCCGCTGCGCGGACGGGGCTACTCGCCCCAGACTATCGTCGTGGTGGAGCCCACGATGCCGAGGACGTTCTTGACCTTGTAGTCCACGTGGTGGATCTTGCTGATGCCTCCGTTCTGCATGGCGGCCTTGATCGAGGCGTCGCCTTCGGTGTAGAGCAGCAGGCCGGTCGCGGTCGCTTCGCCCTTCTTGATCGGGCGGACGGAGTTGTCGATGAACGTCGTGTCCGGGCTCTGCACGTCGAGGGTGAGGAGCGAGCGGGCGTTGCTGGGCCCGACCATCACGCATCCGGACGCGGCGGCTGCGAGAAGCGGCAGGAGGAGGATTTTTGCTTTCATCTTGGATTCTTTTTCCATGTCCGCGCGGACGTCCCGCCCGGACGGCTCCATGATGCCACCGCTCCCGTTTTTTGGCAACCTCCGCCCGCGGGCGGGCCGCGGCCGCACCGCGGCGGGTCACTGCGCGCGGAGGAAGGAGTCGAGGAGCTTGGCGCGGGCGAGGGCGGTTTCGCGCAGCGCGGCGACGGCGGCGGCGAAGTCGCCGTCGAATCCCGCGGGACGGAGCAGACGCAGTTCCTCTTCCATCGACGGGGCGATGGCGGCGGCGTACGCGTCGATCCGGGATGCGATGTCCTCGTCGGCGAACGGTCCGGCGCGCAGCTCCGCCCAGCGGGCGGCGACGCGCGCGCGGAAACCCGGGAGATCGCGGAAGAGCCGGTCGAAGAGCCGGTTGGAGAGTTCTCCCACGTGGCCGTCGGAGATAAACGTCTTGTCGCAGTCCCATGGCAGCAGCACCCACCGCCCGTCTTCGGCGCGGCGGCCGACGAGCTGGTTCGTGACGCGTCCGTCCATGTTGCCCGAGAAGTTCAGCAGCAGCCAGAAGTCCGCCAGTTCTCCGAGGTCGAAGATTTCGCCGGCGTGCGCGGCGAAGTCCGCCGCCGCCGCGTCCGACACGAACCCGGCGAGTCCGCGAATCGCGTCGTCGGGCGCCGCTCCGTCCGGTGCGGGCGCGCCGACGCGCACCACGGCGGCCGCGGTCGCTTCGGGACCGCACCACAGGCCCTGCGAACCGCGGACCTTGTAGAGGTCCGAAAATTCCGGGCCGGCGACGTCCTGCGGGCGCGGCGCGGTTTCCCACACTCCGGCCCACTCGCCGTTGAGCGCGATTTCCGCCCACGCGACCGGCGGGGCGAGGCGGCCGCCGCCGCGCGGCATCGCTTCGAAGAGGTCGTAGCAGAGGCGGTTGCGGAGCCGCGTCGGGTCGGCGTAGCCGCAGAGCAGGAGCAGCCGCCTTGCCGGCGGCGCGCCGTCGCCGCGGTCGAAAGGTTCGTCGAATTCGAGCGAAATCGAGCGCTTCGCGCCCTTGGCGTAGCTCGTGTTGCCGCGGTTGTGCGCGCCGCCGCCGCGGTCCCCGGTGCCGGAAAGGAGCTCCGCTTCGCCGGCGTCGGCGCCGGCCGGCAGGAACGTGCCGACGAAGTCCCGGTCGAAGTCCTTTTCGAGCGGCTCGCCGAAGTACAGGGAAAGAAGCGGCAGACCGCCGCCGCGCGGTAGCACGCGGAAGCGGAACGTCCGCTCCGTGCCGCCGGGAAAGGTCGCGGCGAGTTCGGCGACGGCGGGCCGGCCGTCTTCCGGCCGCGTCACGACGCCGTCCGGCGACACGGCCGCGGGGTTCGAGCTGCGCCACGC
>JAFUXX010000371.1 GCA_017476965.1 Kiritimatiellia bacterium
GCCGCGGCGCGGAAAAGCTCCCGCAGGACGGCCGCGGCGGAGTCCGGCAGCGGCTGGGCCGCGGCGGCGCGCCCCGTTGCGACCGCCCCGGCCGTCAGGTCCCCTCCTTGCCGGCGAAGGCGGCCTTGTCCGCGAGGGACACGTGTCCTTCGACCATGCCGTTGTCGAGCGCGTCGCGCTTGCGCTTTTCGAGGTCGATGAACAGGCGGCGGATGTCGAGGATGGACCCGATCGTGAACCACACCGTCGTGCCGATGCCGAGGACGAACGGCACGGCGAGCGTGACCACGAAGAAGTACCCGCTCCATTCGCGGACGCCCCAGTGGAACGCCTTGCTCGCCATGTAGGCCCCGACGAAGGCGAAGAGGAACTTGTAGAAGACGGTGTAGACGAACACGAACCACGTGATGATCTTGTCGCCGCGCGAGTATTCGGGCGTGATCGAAACGAAATGGTTGACGAGCGTCTTCCACGTGAGTTTCACGTGGATGTTCTTCTTCTCGTCCGCGCCGGACCACTTGCCGCGGTGCAGCATGCGCTCCAGGTTGAACGGCTCGCGGCACGTGGCGAGCGACACGGTGAAGTAGAGGAAGTACGCCACGAGGTCGGCGATGAAGCCGATTTCCGTGGAATTGATCGGGAACTTCACCGGCCAGAGCTCGTCCGAAACCTCCCAGTCGATCCACGGGTGGACGTGCAGCCAGTGCGGCACGGAGGCGAGGAAATGGCGCACCCCGGAGTCGAGCCCGTGTGCCACGAGCCACGGGCACACCCCGGTCTGCCAGTTGCGCTGCACGAGGATGCCCGCCAGCGCGATGAGGCCGCCCGCCGCGAGCGCGGAGTACGCCCCGGCGGACGTGCCGCGCCGCCAGTACAGGCCGCCCGTCACCACCACGCCGGCGCCGGCGATCCAGATCGAACACGCGATGGATACGAACATGTTGATGTAGTCCATCTGCGCGAGGAAGTACGACCCGCACCAGAATATGACGCCCATCAGCACCACGCCGGACTTGAAAAGCAGCAGGTGGTTCTTCTGCGACGGGGGCTTCTTGAAGAACGGCAGTACGAAATCCTGGATCCACGTGTTCGTCGAGTCGAAAATGCGGGTGTCGTCCGTAGACACGACGAGCAGGATGCACAGCATCACCAGCAGGGCGGTCAGCCACCGCGGGAAGAAGTTGCGGATCACCATCGGCAGCATCTGCTGCATGTACGTCGTGCGGTAGCCCTGGTAGAGCTTGTTGGCGGCGTCCGGGTCCGGGATCTTTTCGAGGTAGGTCTGGCGGACGGCGTCGAGGTACGGCGTGTCGAGGTTGGAGGCGCGGGAGAGCGGCGGATCGACGCCGATTTCGTGGCGCTGCACCGGCAGCTCCGCGAGGCGCTCGCCGACCGCGGCGGCGATGCCGGAGTCCGCCGTGAGTTCGTCCGACACGCGCACCGAGAGCTCCTGGCGGATGGCGTGGGCGTCGTCCGCGAAGTTCTTGTGGTTCATCACCGCGAGGAGCGCGAGGACGAAGAGGATCGGCAGCAGCGCCGAGAACCCGTTGCCGAAGTTGCCCGTGATGCCGGCCATCTTCTGCTCGTGCGGCGAACGAGCCACGGTGCCGTAGCCGTTGCCGACCCACGCGCCGCCGAATATGCGGTGGAACACGGTGACGACGAGCGCGAAGAGGTTGAAGTCGCGCAGCTCGGAAATGTCGTACGGGTTCATGAACGACTCGTGCGGCACGCGGTCGGCCATGACCGCGGAAATCTCGTTCGTCCACGAGAATTCCGTGAAGATGTACACGCACATGATCACGAAAATCGGGTATGCGACGAGCCCCTGCACGGCGTCCGTCACCAGAAGCGAGATGCGCCCGCCGCAGAGGATGAAGAACACCGCGATGCAGATGCACCCGGCGAGCATGAACGGGAACGTCTGGAAAGTGCGCCCGAACGCCTCGAACCGGTGCGGGATGCCGAGCAGGTAGACGAGGAAGCGCACCGCCACCGCGGGTCCGATGCAGTTGGCCAGGGCGTCGGCCGTGCCGCGCAGCACGGCCGCGAGGCGGCGGACGCCGCGGCTGTAGCGCATTTCGAGGAACTGCCCGCTGCTCATCGCGCGCGTTTCGCGGAAGCGGTAGTTGATCCAGCCGAACATGCTCATGACGATCGACATGGGCAGCAGGATCTGGTTCCAGTAGTTCATCCCGTAGCCGGTGTTGTAGTGCACCTCGGCGTTGCCCACGAACGTGACCACCGACAGGCCGCCCATCATGCCGCCGGAGAGCAGCACGTAGCGCCCCGCGCAGCGGCCGGCCACGAGGAAGTCGGAGACGCTGCGGACGTAGCGCCTGCAGCGCCAGGCGGCGATGCACACGCCGATCACGGGAACGAGGACGATGAGCCAGTGGTACCAATCGAACATCGGAACGGAAAACGGCCCTCCCGTGGCGGGGAGGGGATTTTGGGGCGGAGCGCCGGGCGTTGCGGGCTTGCTTGGACGCTCCTTCGTGCGCCGGACCCGCGTGCGGCCGGCCAAGCCCGTGAAGGACGCGCGGATGATACACCATGCAGCGGAAAATTGCACCCCGCCCCCGCGCGCCGCGACGCGGCGGGTGGCGGGAGGCAGGGGGTTGTGGTACGATTGGCGGCATGGACGACGCATCTGGAAAAGAGGGCCGGCGCGGCGGGCACGACGGCATCATGCCTTGGCTGAGGCTCTTCCGGGCCCCCAATCTCGCGACCGCC
>JAFUXX010000372.1 GCA_017476965.1 Kiritimatiellia bacterium
ACGCCCGCCGCGCCGGCCACGAGGTCACTGTTTTCGAGGCGCTGCACAAGTGCGGCGGCGTCCTTTCGTACGGGATTCCCGAGTTCCGCCTCCCGAAGGCGATCGTCGACGCCGAAATCGACGGCCTCCGCGCGATGGGCGTCGAGTTCGAGACCGACTTCCTCGTCGGCCGGTCGCGCCCGCTGCGCAAGCTGCTCGCGGAGGACGGCTTCGACGCCGTGTTCGTGGGCTCCGGCGCCGGTCTGCCGCGGTTCATGGGCATTCCCGGCGAAAACCTCGTCGGCGTCTTTTCCGCGAACGAGTACCTCACGCGCTCCAATCTCATGAAGGCGTGGGACGAAGGCCGCGCGGACACTCCGTACTGGCACGCCGAGCGCGTGGCTGTGCTGGGCGCGGGCAACGTGGCGATGGACGCCGCCCGCACGGCGCTCCGCCTCGGCGCGCGCGAAGTGACGCTCGTCTACCGCCGCACCGAGGCCGAAATGCCAGCCCGCGCGGAGGAGATCGCGCACGCGAAGGAGGAAGGCGTCAAGATCGTCGCGCTCGCCAACCCGGTGCGGATGCTGGGAGGGGAGGGCGGAGTCGTGCGCGGCCTCGTTGTCCAGCGCCAGCAGCTCGGCGAACCCGGCCCCGACGGCCGGCGCAGCCCGGTGCCCGTGCCCGACAGCGAGTTCGAAATCGCCGCGGACTGCGTCGTCGTCGCCATCGGCAACGCGTCGAATCCGCTGATTCCGCTCACGACGCCGGAAATCGAGGTGGACGCCAAGGGCCGCATCGTCGTGGACGAAAACCACGAAACGTCCATGCGCAACGTCTACGCCGGCGGCGACATCGTCCTCGGCGCCGCGACCGTGATCAAGGCAATGGGCGAAGGCCGCGCCGCCGCCCGCGCCTGCAACGCCCGCCTGCTCGAAGGCGCCTGACGCTTCGGCGCACTCCCGCCGCCGCTTCGGCGCACTCCCGCCACCTCCTCGTCCCGGACGGCCCCCCGGTGCCGCCCGGGCTACGGCTTCAGGGCGGAAACCATTGAAAAGTCAAGCCGTTCGGCAAGTTGGCGCGATTTCGTTCGGCAAGTTGGCGCGATTTCGTTCGGCAAGTTGGCGTTTTGCGCTGCGTGATTTTGCCGGATTGCCACTTGGACGGCCCCGTGCCGTGGCCCGCCCGGACTATGGCGAGGGGAAGGTGGGGGGCGCTAGCGGAGGGAGAGGGCGGTGGAGAGGCGGAGCCAGTCGTTCGTGAGGATGGTGTCCATGCCCATGTCGAGGAGCTTGCGGGCTTCCTCCGGGTCGTCGCTCCAGAAGCAATTGGCGCGGAGGCCGAGTTCGTGGGCGCGGGCGACATCCGCCGCGGTGAAGTTCGGCTTCAAGAACTGGAGGCCGGCGCAGCCGAGTTCGCGGGCGCGCTGGACTTGGTGTGCGCCGGACCTGCTTCCGCCCCAGCCCATGAAGCGCGGAATGTCGGGGGCGAGCGCGGCCAGACGCTCTTGCAGGGCGTCGTCGCTCGTCATGAAGTAGACGTGTCGGCGGGCGTCGTGGTCGTCGATGATGCGCACGACGTCGGCGAGCGCTTCGACGGTCCACGGCTCGCCGATTGCGCCCTTGCCCTTGACGTGGACGTTCATCGTGCAATGGCAGGCGAGGCGGTCCATGAGTTCGCCGAAGGCGACGGGGCCGAGGCCGTGCCAGCGGTCGCCGGACTTGGCGCCGAAGTCGACGCGACGCAGTTCGTCGAAGGTGCGGTCCATGACGAGCCCCGAGCCGTCCGAGACGCGCTCCAGTGTGCAGTCGTGGATGGCGACGGCGACGCCGTCGCGCGAGGGCCAGAGGTCGAATTCGATTTCCGAGGCGCCGAGGGAGACTGCTGCGCCGAGCGACGGCAGCGAGTTTTCGGGAAGTGTGCCGTTGTGGATGCCGCGGTGGGCGCAGAGGCGCTTTTCGGGGAGTTCGGCGGAGAACGGGGCGATCGCGCTTCCTGCCGGTCGGTATTTGCAGGGGCGGCGGCCGCGCTCGACGTATTCGGGATGGGTGGAGACGACGTCGCCCGCGTATCCGGCCTTTTTGAGGAATTTGGCGTGCGGGTCGAATTCGACGTCGAAATGGCCGACTTCGTTCGTGAACGCGCCGAGGACCTTGCCGCTTGGCGCGATAGCGCAGGAGCAGCCGCCGGTCTGGGAATTTTCGCCCATCGAAACCGTGGCGCGCAAGACGTACGCGCCGGTCGCGTACGCGCAAGTCCGGTTCTGGAACGACAGCGCTGCGTGGGCGTCGGTCCGCTGGCGCGAGCAGCCGATGACGACGTCGGGCTTCACGCGCGCGAGGGCCGCCCACTGCTCGACGAAGTAGAAGTCGTAGCAAGTCAGGAAGGCGTAGCGGACGCCGGCGATTTCGACGATCGCCGGGGCGTTGAAGTCGCGCGTGTAGGAATCGTCGAGCGTCTTGTGCTCGCCGGGCGTCAGATTCTGCTTGTCGTAGCGCCCGGCGAGGGTGCCGTCCGGCGCGAAGGCGAAGGTGCTGTTGCGCGGACCGGAAGGGGAATTGAAGCGGGCGTTGACGAATACCGCGGCGCCGCAGCGGCGGGCGGTTTCGGCGCACTTGGAGAGAAGCGCGTCGTTGCGGGCGGCCTCGGCCGCGGATCCGATTTCGGCGGGGGCGATCGGGGCGGGCGCTTGGCAGCCTTCCGGCAGGACGACGATGTCGAGGGAAGAATCGCAGGCGTCGAGTTCGGAAAGAATCCAGTCGAAGTTCTTTTGAAGGTCTGAAGGTCCGGGGCCGAAGCGGTACTGGACAATGCGAGCTTTCATTTTCCGCGGGGCAGGGTGGAAAAGAGGAATCGGAAGCCGACGGGCTTCCGCCCGTGGCCGTGGACATTGCGAACGCCGCAAGGTAAAGCGGACGTGCCGCGAATTGTACCAGAACGCCCCCCGTCGCGCAAAACGCCGCCGTTGTAGAGCAGCATGAAGAGCGGCGGGGCTTTCGCGATCTGGCGCAGCCCTTCGTCGAACACCGAGGAGTCGCGGCTCGGGTACGTGCTGAAATGACCGCCGTAGCGGGATCCGCCGGGGCGGCGGCAAAAGCGAAAACGGCGAGAAACGGCAAGCGGTTGAGCAGCATTTTGTTGCCGAGGATTGTGGACGAGAGAGGCTGGAGAATCTAGAGGATCTAGAGAATCTAGAGGGTCTAGAGAATCGAGAGGGGTCTGGTTGTCACCCGGGGCGTAAGCGCCGTACAGTTCACCGCTGCAGCCTGCCCGGTGGCCGTTCCAGTGGTGATAGGGGAAGAACCGGATGCCGTGGCCCATCGCCTCGCGGAAACGCCGCTCGAAATTGCGGCGCGAAACGGGGAACCTCGTTTCGGCCGGCCGCGGGACGGGTCACGCGGAAAGGTCCGCGACGCGCAGCGTGGCGCCGTCCGCGAGACGGCGGATTTCCAAGCGGAGGCCGTCGAGAACGGCGTAGGACGGCTCGGACCCGCCCTTCGGGAGGGAAATGGAGCCGGGGTTGAAGCACCAGACGCCGTCGACGCGCTGGACGGTCGGGACGTGCGTGTGGCCGGTGGCGACGACCGTGCCGGCGGGGAGCGGTGGCAGCGCTTCGTCCGGGCCCCACACGTGGCCGTGCGAAAGGAACAGGCGGGCGCCGTCCGCAACGACCGTCGCGCAAGGCCCCATCATCGGGAACGCCAGCATCATCTGGTCGATTTCGGCGTCGCAGTTGCCGCGCACGGCGACGATGCGGTCGGCCATCGCGTTGAACTCCGCGGCGGCGGCCTTCGTGTCGTAGTCGACGGGGACGCCGTTGCGCGGCCCGTGGTAGAGCGCGTCGCCGAGGAAGCAGAGGACGTCCGGGGCGTCGGTTTCGACGCGTGCGCGCAGCGCGCGCAACGCGACTGGGACGCCGTGTGAATCGGAAAAGAGGAGAATTCGCGACATGGAAGGCAACCGTTTCGCTTTCGTGGCCGGATGATATTCGGCCCCGCGGAGATTTGCAACCATGCACGGAACCCGGCCGGTTGCGCCGCGGGGGATGGTTGAGATTTCGCGGAGATGGGGTATGATGGGCGGCGTGAACGACATTGCGCAGGACGGCGAAGGGCCGGATTTTACGTCGCTGGAGGCGACGCTGGGGCACGTGTTCCGCCGCAAGGAACTTCTCGAAGCGGCGCTGACGCACCCGACGTACGCTTTCGAGAGCGGCGGGGAGGACAACCAGCGCCTCGAATTTCTCGGCGTCGCCGTTGTCGGGCTGTGCCTCGCGGCCGCCATCCACCACACGTTCCCCGCGGCCCGCGCGGGCGAGCTCCCGCGACTGCGCGCTGCGCTCGCGAGCGGCGAAGCGCTCGCCCGCAAGGCGGCCGA
>JAFUXX010000373.1 GCA_017476965.1 Kiritimatiellia bacterium
GCCGCGGCGAAGTTGGCGCCGCTCACGAAGTCCGAGAGGTCGCCGGCGTGCAGGAGGAGCTCGCCCGGGCGCGAGCGCACGAGCGCCGAGACCTCCGCGAAGGACGGCTCCGCCGCGGGAAAGACGCCGGAGCGCTTCCGGGCCAGCTCCGCCTTGCGCGGATCGCGCGCGGCCTCGGCCGCGTCGCACCGGCAGAGGTGGTTGTCGGATGAAAGAAGGGCGCGGAAGGGGACTTCCGCGCCAACAGAGAGGGAGACGGTCTCAAGACGCATGCGCCGGTTCGCCCGCTAGCGCACCACGAGAACGAGGGCGGAAGGGCTGTAGGTGACCGAGAAGGTGGAAGCCGTGCCGAGCGTCTCATTGCCGGATGCGTCGCGGTAGATCGGCGTCGCCGTGAAGACGTCGGTCTCGTCGGCCTTGCGGTACCCGATGCCGAACGTGCCGTCGGTCTCGCCGATGACGGTTCCGTTGCGGGCCCAGCGGTAGGTCGAAGCGCCCTGTGCGGACGCGGTCACCGTCCTCACCGCGCCCTTCGAAAGCGAGAAGTCCGCGATCGGCGCCGTCCCGATCCTTGCGATCTCTTCCGCCGAGACCGCGAGCGGGCCCGCGACGTAGACGGGATCGGCGCCGGTCGAGGCGGCGTGCTTGAACGCCTTGTCGCCGGACAACAGGTCAACGAGGCCCACGCCGTCCGCGCCGCTGTACGGCACGAAGAGATGGACGAGCGCGTCGTTCTCGTAGATGCGTACGGCGTAGCAGCGCATCGTCGCGGCCTTCGGCCCCGTGCAGATGCCGGAGTCGTTGATGGCGCCGCACACGCCCATTGGATTCTGGCTCACCCAGTCTTCGGCGATGGACTGCGACGAGAAATCGGCCGCATAGTCGTCGATCTTCTCGCCGTTGAGAACGACGTATTGGGTCTGGTCCGAGAAGTCCGTGACGGCCGTGAAGCGGATGCTCAGGGGGCAGAAGCGGTAGGCGGAGTCCCTCGCCGTGTTTTTCATGTTGAATCTCACGTACGGGTTGCCGTTCCAGAACGTGTAGGCATTGCCGTTGTTGCCGCCGTAGGAACCGTAGTAGCAAACCTGATCCGCCGTAAGCGGCATCATGTCCACCTCGATGCGGCTTGCCTTCTTCGCATGGTAGCCGGTGTCGATCACCATGTTCCCGGACGACTCCACGTAGGCGTCGCTCGTGCACTCCCACAGGTCGCCGCCGGCCGCGAAGTTGGCCGTGTTCGCCGCCAGAAGGACGCCGGTGCGTTTGTCGGCGATGCCGACGACGCCGTCTTTCTTCGCCGGTACCCAGTCGTGGACGAGCTGGCCGCTCTCGTACGCCTTCAGGCCCCAGAACCGCGCGCCCGATGCCGGAGACTGCGTGAAGGTCGTTCCGTCCGCGCCGCCGTCCGCCATGATGGCCACGGTGCCGCCGCGATCCGTCGTGTTCGCAAGGGCGGTCCCGCCGCCGCTTGTTGTCAGCGTGTCGCCCGTGTAGCAGTAACCTGTCGGCGCGCTCGCCGTCGTGAAGTCGATGACGTACCGGTGGCGAAGCGTGTCGAGCGGGGTGGTGAAGCTTGCGCTGCTGCTGTTGATGAAGAACTTCATGGTGCCGTCGGTATAGAGGAGCGTGCGGAGCGGACCGGTGTATGCCCAGCTGCCGAACAGGCGCTGTCCGGTGCCAGTGCTGCGGAGGGCGAACTCGCCCTCGACTTTTGACTTGGCGTCGAATTTCCAGTCCGTCATGAACCCGGTTGCGCCTTCATTCGTCGTCTTGACGACATAGCCCTCCGTCGTCCCGGACGGTTCGAGGCGGTAGGTGAAGTGGCGCGGAACCTTGGGCGTGATCACCTTGCCCGTAAGCGCATCCTTCATGCACGCGCCGTCGATGGACAGGTGCGGCAGGAAGTTCGTGACGAGCGTTCCGCCCTCGGAAATCTTGAACGACCAGCACTTCATGCCGCGCGCAGGCGACTGGAACGACGAGCCATCCGCGCTGTTGGCGTCCGCAAACAGCGCAAGGGGACGGGTTTGTTCCGCCGTGATTGCCGATCCGGACGACTTGTATCCCCAGTGCACGATGCCGTCCCGAAGCAGGTAGAAGGTCATGTCGGTGGCGTCCAGCGCGAACGACTGGCGCCCGTCGTCGAACGCCACGCCGGTGTTCACCGTCGTGCCGCCGGTGTTGAGGAAGAACTTGATGATCTTGTTGTGGATGTAGATGAGCGGGCGGTTGCTGCCCGAGGCGCCGTTCCACGCGCCGAAGGGACGGCAGTCTCCGGGCGGATTCGAAATCTGGAAGTCGGCCTCGACGCGCGACGCCGCCGTCATCCTGTAGCCGGTGTTGATGCCCTTGTTCGCCGTGTCCGAGTCCTCTGGATCGAGCTGGAGGTAGACGTCGCCTGTCAGGCGCGGGACGTTGCCGCCGACCGAGACCGTCCCTGCGTCGCCCCGCGTGTCGGCGGCGATGGAGCCGCTCTCGCGGTCGTAGAGACACGGCACGCCGTTCACGACGGCCGGAACGTAGTCGCGCACGAGAACGCCGCTCTCGTAGATCTTCGCACTGTAGATCCTGGCCCGGGCGTAGTGCGTCGCGTTGACGAGAAGCGCTCCGGTGGATCCCGTCGCCGCGCCGAGAAACATGATCGGCCACGAGGAGGTGCCGAAGGTCGCGGCGGAAAGGTCGGTCGTGTTGGTCGTCGTGCCCGTGACGAGATGCCCCTTCTTCGCCACGGCGTCGACGACGACCGTGTGGCGCTCGGTGTCCAAGAGCTTGACGCCGGAGGAAATGCCGCCCTTGTCGCCCACGAAGTACTTGTAGGTGCCGCTGTCGCGCCAGATGCCGCAGCGCTTGCCGCTGCCCCCCTCCCACGGCGAGAAGATGAAGCCGTTCAACGTATCGAGAAACTGGAAGTCGACCTCGATGCGCGAGTTCGCGCCGAAGAAGCAGTCGGTGAAAAGCGCGGCATCGCGCTCCGGCGAGGCGATGTAGGCGTCCTCGGTCGAGCCGGACTTCACGACGCAGAGGCCGGGCGAGTCGGCACCGTTGCCATTGTGGAAGAGGAAGAAGGCCGTTTCGCCGTCGTCCGTCACCTCGAAGTTGCGGAACTTGACGTAGGAGGTGTTTGACGGGAGGGCGGAGAGGCCGCAGAGCGCGGCGCACTCGGCCGGCGTGAAGCTCTTCACGGGCTTCGCGTTCGTGACGCTCTTGCCGTCGGGCGCGAGCAGGAAGACGTGCAGGCGCCCGTTGTCGGTCTGCACGTACATCGTCGGGCAGCCGGTCGCGACGTGCGAGAGCTTCACGTTCATGATGTCGTCGTCGAAGAGCGCCGCGTCGGTGACGAGCTTCGTCACGGTGTCTTCCGCCGGATCGTAGACGTACACGGAGTTGTTCGAGCCGGACACCGCGCCCTCTCCGAAGTAGACGAGATCCTTGCCCCCGACGGCGTAGCAGGAGAGGTTGCGGATGCGCGAAACGCCGTCGACCGTCTTCGTCGAGAGGAGCGAGAGCGAATGCGCGGACTTGAGGGAGGCGGTGTCGTAGGCGAGGATATTGTTGCGGCTTCCGCTCGCGTACTGGTTCACGTAGAGGCGCGTGCCGGCGGCATTGAAGTCGAGCCCGTCGAAGCCCGCGCCGTCGAGGCCGCCGACGGGGAAGGCGTTCTCGCCGGCCTTCCAGCCGAGCGCCGGGACGTCAAAGGCCGTGTAGGCCGCGCCGGACCCCTTGCCGCTGCCGGGGATCGCGACGCCGAGCCTTGCGGAAATCGCGCCGCCCTTCCAGCCGCCGTCGCCGGTGCCGGCTCCGAAGAAGTCGCCCGCGAGGGCGGACGCCAGGGCGACGCGGTTCGTCGCGCCGGAAAGCGCCTTGAGTTCCGCGACGGAGTAGAGCTCCGCCGGGAACGCGGCGTTCGACGAGTGCCAGTCGACCAGCAGATAGGCGCCGTCCTCGCTCAGGTTGAGGTAGTGGGGGTCGGTGCCGGAAAGGCCCGGGGAAACGGTCGCCACGACCGCCGGTTCGTCGAACCAGGCCGCGCTGGCGGCCGGGACCATTCCGAAGAGGACGATGGCGGCCAAACAACGCAGTTGTTGGCGGACACCGGATACGGTATGGAGTTCCATTGCGTTTCTCCTGTCGTGGTTTTGTTGGTTGCGGCGGCACGGGAACCCGCGCTCAGCCGGTGCTTCGGTGGATCTTCGCGGGGCGGGGACCGACGATGCGGATCGCCCTCGTGAACGACGCCCATTGTAGCGCGCCGTCCCGTCGTGTGCGGAACTTTTGGAGCAAGTTTCTTGCACGGCGCCGAAAACGACGCCCTACGAGAACCCGTGGGCCTCGCGCCACGCCTCCATCGAGGTGCCGAAGCGCGCCCGGAACAGCTTGCGGAGCCCGCGTTGCGTCCCGAAGCCGCAGAAGTCGGCGATGGTGCCGATGGGGACGTGCGACTGCGAGAGCATGTCGAGGGCCATGCCCAGGCGGACGTGGAGGATCTCGTCGAGGACGGAGTGCCCCATCGCCTCGCGGAAGCGCCGCTCGAAGTGCTTGCGGCTCACGGGGAAGCGCGCCGCGAGCGCCGCGGCGGTCAGGCCTTCGCCGGCCTCGCGGCGGATGACGTCCACCGCCTCCAGAATGAGCGGCTCTCGGCGGCCCGGCCCCTGCGTCGACCGGCGCCGCAGCACGAGGAGCGGCCCGAAGGAGGGCGGAGGTCC
>JAFUXX010000374.1 GCA_017476965.1 Kiritimatiellia bacterium
CGCCGCGGCAAGCGCTTTCGCGCGGCCGGGCGCTCCGGGGGCCGGGACTTCGGCAGGCGCGGCGGCGTCGGTTTCGTCGCCGCGCCTGGCCATCGACGCCAGCGCCCAGAAGAACAGCACGAGCAGCACGGCCGATTCGATCCGGCCCAGACCGGGCTCGGGAAACGGCAGGACGAGAAACGCCTCCGAAACGGCGGTGACGGCGAGGAGCGCGGGGAGGTCGGAGCGCAGGGACTTGCGCCGGACCGCGACGGGCCGCACGAGCGCGCAAAGCCCGAGTATGAGCGCCACGTTGCAGACGTTGGAACCGTAGGCGTTGCCCAGCGCTATGCCCGGATTGCCGGCGAGCGCGCCCGTGGCGGAGACCGCCAGCTCCGGCGCGGACGTGCCGAAGCCGACGACCACCATGCCGACGACTATCGGCGGCACGCGCAGCAGCCGCGCGCCGGAGGCCGCGCCCGCCACGAAAGCGTCGGCGCCTACGACCAGGCCGACAAGCCCGAACACGACCGCGGAAAAAATCAGCACTTCCCGTTCCTTTCAGGTTCCGTATCCGAAACGCGCCGCCGCCCCGCTACAACGCGCCTCCGCCCATCGGGTCGCCGACGCGGTCGAGCGCATAGAGGCGGAACGTCACGATGAACGCCGTGCACTGGTTGTTGAAGTGGCCGCGCGCGGCGACTGGATCGCTGCGGTACTTGGACCAGCGCGATTGCAGGTGCGCCTCGCACTGCGAGCCCGGAGTGCGGAGGAACCCGTTGGGAGACGAGCCGGTGGCGTCGGCGATGTCCTGCACCGCGTTGAGCCAGATCAGGCGCCCGGCTTCGCGCCAGACGCTCTCGCCGGTGAGGTCGGCGAGGTCGAAAAGGTCGGGAATCGCGACTGTCGCGTAGGGATCGATGCACTGGTGTTCGGCCGAAACGAGCGTACCGCCGCTCGTGCGGTAGCCGAAGCGGCCGAACTCGCTTTCGGGCGGGTAGAGCGCGTCGTACGTGAACATCCACGAGCAGAAATACGCCGCCACGCGCTCGGCGCAGTCGAGGTAGCGCTTTTCGCCGGTCCGGCGGTAGAGTTCGAGGGCGGAGTAGATGTACGGGAAGGACGACTCCTTGTCGACGCAGTTGCAATCGTCCGCGCCCGCGACGCAGCGGAACTTGGCGAGGTCCGCTTCGAAATACCGGTCGAACGCCTTGCGGGCGCAGTCGAGGTAGCGCTTGTCGCCGCAGACTGAGTGCAGCTCGAGCATTCCCTTGACCATGAAGCCGCCGCCGTCGCCTCCGCCTTCGAGCCTTTCGCCGGTCGAGAGCGACCAAATGCGCCCGAACGGGTCGGAGTCGTCGTAATGCCCGACGAAGAAGTCGGCGAGTTTCTTCGCGAATTCGAGGTACGCCGGACGCTCCACTCCGGCGTCGTGGAGCGTCTTCCAGAACTTGGAGATTTCGCCGACGCCCCAGCCGAGCTCGGTGACGCTGAGGCGGTCGTCGTCGCGGTGGTGGCGCGTCGGGGCGAGGCCGGACGGGACCTGGAGCTTCACCCAGTCGTCGAGGTCTTCGAGGCACCACGCCGCGAAGCCGGCGTCGCCGCGCCGCGTCGCGTCGCCCCAGGCGAGGCGGTGCGAGAGGAAGTTCTGCCCCGCGAAGCCCATTTCGTCCATCCAGAACGTTCGCAGGTGCGGGCGGTTGAGAGAAGGATCGCGCTCCAGGTCGGCGAGCGTGAGGTTCTTCTCCTCGGGCGTCATCCACCCGGGGAATTTGCGCTCCTGAGTCCGCGCCGTGTAGCCGATGCGGAACATGATGTCGGTCCCCATCGCGCCTTCGGACTCGCCGCGCTTCACGAAGTATTCGCAGCAGTCGCGGAGCCACCGGTGCGAAACTTCGTAGACGGTCTTGGCGTCGAGCGCGGGCGACTCGCGGTCGTGCTTCATCGTCGCGAGCGCGGCCTTGAGGACTTCGCGGTAGCCGCAGTTCGGCCAGCGCGGGCGCCCTTCCAGCACGTACGACTCCGCCTCGAACGCTTCGCCGGGCGCGAGCGTGATCCACTCTTCGTAGCGCGGGGCGTACTGGTACTTGAAGGCGTAGCACACCGGGCTTTCGCGCACGGGGTAGATGATGACGTGCCGCATCCTGCCGTCCGGGAGGCGGCGCAGCGAGCACGAGCTTTGGAGCGACGTCGCGTCGCGGTCCGACGCGAACGTCGCGAAAAGCGAATCGGCGTTTTCGGAAAGCGTGCAGGACGGCACCGGCTCGCGGTCGTAGCCGAAAACCCACGGTTCGCCGTCGCGTTCGAGGCCGCTGGGAGAAACCTGGCTGCCGAACGCGTTGTCGCCGTAGATGACGCCGGGGATGACCCAGTTCGACGGGACGAACGGGGCGTCCGCGCAGACCGCGATCTGGATCGTCCGCGTTTCGCCGGACGGATTGGCGACGCGCACGACGCGCCGCGACAGGCGGAAGTCGTCCGTCCCGATCCCGGTCCCGCTTGTTTCCTGCGAGACGTCGTAGCGCTCGGAGCGATCCGCGTCCCCGCCGCCCTTTTCGTAGATTTCGATTGTCGCCGTCGAGTTCATCGGTCTTTCAATTGTCGCCGCCGCGTCAGCCCCACGCAATTCGGTCGTTCCGGCCGCGAACGCGCCGCAAAACGCGGCCACGGCCGCCAGGCCTGGCACGATCTTCCCAAAAGTCGACATTCCGCGCTTCATTCCGTTGTTTGCCGCAAACGCGGCAATGCTACCGCAATCCGCATCCTCTGGCAAACCACCGGCCCCTCCGCACGGCGGGCGCAGCCGCGCCGACGCCTGCGGGGCGTTTTTTCTTGACTTGCGGGGGTGGCGCGGGTACCCTTTCAAGCCGTTCCGCCGCGAGTGGCGGCGCCACCGCCCGCAGGGGCGAATACACACCGAAAAAGCCATGATCGTCACAACCAAGCAACTCTTCGCGCACGCCTACGGCAAGTACGCGATCGGCGCCTACAACATCAACAACCTCGAGCAGACCATGGGCCTGTTCGAAGGCAACGTCCGCTCCAAGGCCCCGTTCATCGTCCAGCTCTCCAAGGGCGCCCGCAACTACACCCACAAGAAGATGCTCGAGGCCATGATGACCACGGCCGCCGAGATCTTCCCCGAAGCCGTCTTCGCCGTCCACCTCGACCACGGCGACGAGAAGACCTGCATGGACTGCATCGATTCGGGCGTCTACTCTTCCGTCATGATCGACGCCTCCGCGTTCCCCTACGAGGAGAACGTCGCGATCACCAAGCGCGTCGTCGACGCGGCCCACGCCAAGGGCATCGTCGTCGAAGCCGAGCTCGGCCAGCTCAAGGGCGTGGAAGAGGACGTCACCGCCGCCGAACACGTCTACACCAAGCCCGAAGAGGTCGTCGACTTCGTGTCCAAGACCGGGTGCGACTCCCTCGCCTGCGCGATCGGCACCTCCCACGGCGCGTTCAAGTTCTCCGGCGACCAGAAGCTCCGCTACGACATCCTCGAAGAGATCCAGAAGAAGCTCCCCGGCTTCCCGCTCGTCATGCACGGATCCTCCTCCGTTCCTCCGGGGGAAGTCGCGCGCATCAACGCGGCCGGCGGCGCGATCAAGGGCGCCAAGGGCGTGGACGCCACGCAGTTCCTCGGCGCGGCCAAGCGCGGCGTGACCAAGATCAACATCGACACCGACGGCCGTCTCGTCTGGACCCGCGTCCACCGCGAGTTCTTCCGCGACAAGCCCGAGAAGTTCGACCTCCGCGACCCCGGCAAGATCTTCATGAAGGAGTACGCCGACTTCATCTACGAGAAGAACTGCCTCCTCGGCTCGGCCTACCAGGTGGACGACGCCCGCGCGTTCATCGAAAAGAACAAGTAGGTTTCCGGGTCTGCCATGCGGGGCCGGGCGCTTTCCGCGCCCGGCCCTTTTTTGGCTCCGGTCTTTCTTTCCTCTCCCCCACCCCGGTCCGCGGCGCCATCCTCCAGCACCCGCCCGCATCGCCATGCCGACACCGACGCAATCGATTCCCCGCCCCCGCCCGCAGCCGCGGGGGGACGCCCGGCTCCGCGAACTCGCCGGCGGCCGCCTGCTGCCCCTGCTGTGGGGCTACGCGTGGCCGGCGCTCGTGACGATGTCGCTGAACATGCTCTACAACGTCGTGGACCGCGTCTACATCGGCCACGGCTGCGGGGCGGAGGCGATCGCCGGGCTCGCGCTCACGTTTCCGGTCATGATGGTGCTCGGCGCGTTCGGCCCGCTCATCGGCGTCGGATCCGGCACCGTGATTTCCATCGCGCTCGGCGAAGGGGACGGCGTCCGCGCCGAGCGCGCGCTCGGGCAGTGCGTGGCGCTGAAGCTGTTGCTAGGCGTCACGGTCGCGCCCGCGCTCTTCCTCCTGCTCGGCCCGATTCTCCGGGCCACGGCGGGCGGCAGCGTTTCGCCCGGCGCTCTCGACGCCGGGCGGACCTACCTGCGCATCGTCCTGCCGTTCCATTTCCTCGCGCACCTGGCGTTCGGGCTCTCCGCCTGCATGCGCGCGGAGGGCTCGCCCAAACACGCGATGCGGTGCATGGCCGTCGGCGCGATCGCAAACATCGCGCTCGACCCGGTTTTCATCTTCGTTTTCGGCTGGGGCGTCGCCGGCGCCGCGTGGGCGACGAACATAGCGATGGCGCTCGCTTGCGCCGTCGCCATCTCCCACTACGCATCGGGCCGGTCGGTCGTCCGCCTGCGCGTCCGCCGCGTCCGCGTGTGCCCGGACCTGCTCTGGCCCGTGTTGGCCATCGGCCTTTCGCCGTTCCTCATGCAGCTGGCGGGGTCCACGATCAACTTCTCGCTCAACCACGCTTTCGCGCGCTGGAGCGGCAGTCCCGAACGCGGCACGGCCTGCGTCGCGGCGTTCGGAATATTCCAGACCGCGATGATGCTCTTCTTCATGCCGTCGATGGGCGTGCAGCAGGGCATCGGCCCCATTCTCGGCTACAACTGGGGCGCGAAGAACTACGCCCGCGTGCGCCGCGCGTGGGACCTCGCGTTCCTGCTCACGACGGCGGCGGTCTGCTTCGCGTCCGCGGCGCCGGTCCTCCTCGCGCGCCCGGTCGCGGCGTGTTTCGCCTCGGACCCGGCCGTGATCGACGCCGGCGCGTTCGCCCTGCGCATCGGCAACTGCATGCTGTGGTGCATCGGCCTCAACGTGGCGGCGACGACGTACTTCCAGTCCGTCGGGCGGCCAAGCACGGCCATCGTGCTCTCGCTCCTGCGGCAGGTCATCGTCCTGCTGCCCTGCGTCTGGATCATGCCGCACCTGTTCCCGTCGAATCCGCTGCTCGGGGTGTGGCTCGCGCTGCCCGTGTCGGATTTCGCCGCGTTCCTCGCGACGATCCCGCCGGTGCTGAAAGAACGGCGCGCGCTTTTGCGGAAAGCGCGCGCCGCTTGACGCCCCGCTGCGTCCGCCGCCGGGGCCGGGCCTGGATGCCGGCGCCTCAGTGCACCCCGGTGTCGCCGCGCTGCGGGTGGTCGAACTCCGCCGGGGCCGCGCCGGAATCGGCGAGCGCCGCGTTGAGCGCCTGGATGTAGGCGCGGATCGACGCCTCGACGATGTCCGTCGAAACGCCGCTGCCGCGGAAGGAGCGCCCGTTGTTTGAGACCTTCACCGTGGCTTCGCACTGCGCGTCCATGCCGCCGTCCACGGCGGTGAGGTTGTAGACTTCGAGGCGCGCCTCCGGGAGGCCGGCGATTTCGCGGATCGCGGTGTAGCAGGCGTTCACGGGACCGTCGCCCGTGCCGACCTTCTCCACCAGTTCGCCGTCCATCCGCAGGCGGACGGTGCCCATGGGCGTGATTACGTCCGACGCGACGACGGAGAACCGGTCGAGCGCGAGGCGCTCCGGCGCGTCCGTGCCGCGCGAATTGTGCGCGAGGGCCTCGATGTCCGCGTCGGAAACCGTCTTCTTGCGGTCGGCGAGGGCCTTGAACTTCGCGAAGAGTTCGTCCACGCGCGCGTCGTCGAGCCTGAAGCCGAGGTCTTCGAGCCGCTGCGAGAAGGCGTGCTTGCCCGAATGCTTGCCGAGCACCATCTTGTTGCGCGGCAGGCCGATCGACTCGGGCGTCATGATCTCGTACGTGAGCGGGTTGGCGAGGACGCCGTGCTGGTGTATCCCGGCCTCGTGCGCGAACGCGTTTTCGCCGACTATCGCCTTGTTGGCCTGGAGCTTCTGCCCCGTCACGGAGCAGACGCACTTGCTGGCCGCGTAGATGCGCGTCGTGTCGATTCCGGTCTCCGCGCCGAAGAACGAGTGGCGCGTCTTGAGCGCCATCACGATCTCTTCGAGCGAAGCGTTGCCCGCGCGCTCGCCGATGCCGTTGAGGCAGCACTCGACCTGCGTCGCGCCGCCGCGCACCGCGGCGAGGGAGTTCGCGACCGCGAGGCCGAGGTCGTTGTGGCAGTGGCACGAGAGCGTCACGTCCTTCGCGGCGGGGACGTTCGCGAGCACGTCGCGGAAGAGCGACTCGTACTCCTCCGGCATCGCGAAGCCCACGGTGTCCGGCAGGTTCACCGTGGTGGCGCCGCATTCGATCGCGGCGGCGACGACGCGGTAGATGAACGGGCGCTCGGAGCGCGAGCAGTCTTCGAGCGAAAACTCCACGTCCCCGCACAGCGAGCGCGCGTACGCGACGCACTCCTTCGCCGAGGCGAGGACAGCTTCGGGCGACATGCGCAGCTTGCACTCCATGTGCAGCGGCGACGTGGCGATGAACACGTGGAGCCGCGGATGCTTCGCTTCGCGCACCGCCTCCCACGCGCGGTCGATGTCCGCCTTGCGGCAGCGGGCGAGCGACGCGACGACGGTCTTCTTCGCGGCGCGGGCAAGAGCCTGCACCGCCTCGAAGTCGCCGGGGGACGACGCCGCGAACCCCGCTTCCACCACGTCCACGCCGAGCGCCTCCAGGTGTTCGAGGACGAGGAGTTTGACCGCGAGGTTCATGGAGCAACCCGGGGACTGCTCCCCTTCGCGGAGCGTGGAGTCGAAAATCTTGACGCGTTTTGGTTCGGTGTTCATCGTTTTGTGTCCGTTGCGGCGGATTATCGCCCAAACGCCCCCTCCGTGCAAGCCGCTCTTGTCGCGCGTCCCGTTTTCCGCTACCATCCGGCCCGTGAACGCGCCGCGGATTCTGCTTCTGGACTGGAACGGCACGCTGCAGGACGACGTCCTCGCGGCGGTCGCCGGCACCAACGCCATCCTCGCGGACCAGGGGTCGCCGCCCATCGACGTGGACCGCTACAGGGCCGTTTTCTCGTTCCCCGCCCGCGGCTGCTACGAGGCGCTCGGGATCGAGGTGGACGAAGCCACGTGGCCCGCGCTGTGCGACCGCTTTTTCGCCGTCTTTTCGTCGCACCCTTCGGTCCGCCTCGTTCCCGGCGCGGCCGAAGCGCTCCGCCTGCTGCGCGCCGCCGGCGTGTCGATGTGCGTCGTTTCCGCGTCGGACGAAACCGAGCTGCGCCGAGCTCTCGCTCGCCACGGCGTCGCGGACCTCTTCGATTCCGTCTGCGGCCAGCGCGGCCCGTTCGCCGGTTCCAAGGTGGAGCGCGCGTTGGCGCTTTTCGCCGAGCTCGGCGTGTCCCCCGCGGACGCCCTCGTCGTTGGCGACACCGGGCACGACGCGGAGGTCGCCGCCGCGATCGGTTGCGGTTGCGTTCTCGTCGAAACGGGTTACGAATCCCGCGCCCGCCTGCTCCGCCACGGCGTTCCCGTGATCGGCTCCGTGGCGGATCTTCCCGCTTTTCTCGGAGTCGCAGCGCCATGACTTTCACGCGTTTTTCCGGCGCCGCCGTCCGGGCCGCGCGCCGCGCCGCAGCCGCCGCGGCGTTTTTCGCAG
>JAFUXX010000375.1 GCA_017476965.1 Kiritimatiellia bacterium
CGACGACGCGGCGCAGGAAGAAAACCGCCGCGGGCGGCGCCGCTGCTCCGCGCCGCCGCAGGACGACGGGTCTTCCGTTCCCGTTGCCAAGGGTGCGGCGGGCGTCCGCACCGTCCGCGCGCACCACGGGCGCGGATCCGCAGGGAAAGTCGCTCTGGCCGATTCTCGTCTTCGTCGCGATAGCCGTCGTCTGGTGGCTCATCGACGGCGGCGCGCGGCAGTTGCAGTCGCTCCTGCGCGAAGGCGCGCCGCAGCCCGCTGCGCGCGAAGAACAGTCCGCCGCGCCCTCGTCGCCGAAGACCCTGCGCGACGGCCTGTGGTGGGAAGGTTCCGGCGTCGTGGAGAAAGTCCTGCCCGACGACCTCGATCCGCCCCGCCACCAGCGCTTTTTCCTGCGCGACGACCGCGGGCGTTCGCTGTTCTTCGCGCACAACATCGACGCCGCTCCGCGCGTCCCGGACCTGCGCAAAGGCGACAAAATCTCGTTCCGCGGCGAGTGGCGCGAAAACGACATGGGCGGCGCGATGCACTGGACCCACGCTTCGGAAAATCCGCGCCGCAAGGGCGGCTGGCTGGAGCGGGACGGCGTCCGCTACGAGTGACCCGGCGCGGCCCCGCGGGCCGCGTCAGTCCAGTATCTTCGCGGACAGCAGCACGATCGCCATCCCGAGCCATTGGAGCGGCGTGACCGCTTCCCCGAAAGCGCACGCGGCCGTGGCCGCGGCGACGACGGGCGGCACGTACTCCATGAACCCGAGCTGCGCGAGCGACAGGCTCTTCTGCGCCTGGTTCCAGCCGAGGAAGGATATTCCCGTCGGGAACAAGGCGAGGAACAGGATGCACTTCCATTCGAGAAGCGTCGCGGGCGGCGCCGGGAGCGCGCCCGCGGCGGCGCCGCGGACGAAGAGCCAGAACGCGCCGAAAAACACGGTCCAGACCGTGAACGCCGGTCCGCCCATGCGCCGCGACGGGCCGCGCCCGAGCGCGGTGTAGACCGCCCAGCAGAGGCCGGAAAGGAACACGAGCGCGTCGCCGCGCGAGAGGGCCGCGAGGCGGATGCCGGAGGCGTCCACCGCCTTCAGCACGAGCATGCACCCCGCGAAGCCGAGCGCCACGCTCGCGACGCGGCGGCGCGTCACGGGCGCGCCGCCGAGGAACGAGAGCGCCATCACCTGCATCGGGACGTACGCTTCCAGGAGCGACGCGTTCACGGACGAAACGCTGCGCTGCGCGGCGAAGAGCAGGTCCGCCATCGCCGCCGAGCCGATTAGTCCCAACACGGCGGTTTCGAACCATTCGCGCGGGCCGTGCGGAACCATGGAGCGCCAGCCGGAAGCGGCGGCGCCGGCGAGGAAGAGCGGCGGGAACGCGAGAACGTAGCGGAAGAACCCGACGGACTCCGGCGGCATGGAGCCCTTCTTCATCAGCAGGTCGCCGACCGGGAACATGACGCCCCAGAAGAAAACCGCGGCGGAGGCCCAAAGCCACCCGGAAAGCCGGCGGAACCGGCCGGAACGCGCCGCGCTCATGCCGAAGGCCCTGCGTCCGGGCCGAGTCCGCCGAAGCGGCGGTGGCGGCGCGAAAATTCTTCGAGAGCGGTGCGGAAGTCGTCCTCCCCGAAATCGGGCCACGCGACGGACGTCGACAGGAACTCCGCGTACGCGCATTGCCAGAGCAGAAAATTGGAGAGCCGCCGTTCGCCGCTCGTGCGCACGACGAGGTCCGGGTCCGGCACGTCGGGCAGGTAGAGGCGCGAGGCGACCGCGGCTTCGTCCACCGCCGCCGGGTCGAGCGCGCCCGCCGCCGCTTCCTCGGCGATCTTGCGGGCCGCGGCCGCGATTTCCGTGCGCCCGCCGTAGGAGAGGCAGAGGACGAGCTGGCGTTCGTCGTAACATGCAGTCGCCGCCTCGATGCGCGCCAGTTCGCGGTCCGTCGCCGCCGGGAGGTCCGAGCGCCTGCCCATCACGCGCAGGCGGGTCCGGTTCTCGTGCAGTTCGCTTTCGTTCGCCTTGAGGAAGGTGCGCAGCAGGCGCATGAGGCCGCGGACTTCGATTGCGGGCCTCGACCAGTTTTCGACGCTGAACGCGTAGAGCGTCACGTACTTCACGCCGTACTTGCGCGCGGCGCGCAGCACGCGGCGCACGGATTCGGCCCCGGCTTCGTGTCCTTTCAGGCGCGGCAGGCCGCGGGCGCGCGCCCAGCGGCCGTTGCCGTCCATGATTATCGCGATGTGTCGCGGAATCGGGGTGGGGAGAGGTTTTTCCATGTCAAACGACGACTTTCCAATCAAGTCCGGCCCTGCGCGTCCGCGGCTTTCGGCGACTCTGCGCCGCCCTCCGGCGCGAGCGCAAGGCAGAGAATCGCCGAGAGTCCGCACGCGGCCGCGGTTTCCACGCGCAGCACGCGCGGCCCGAGCGTGACCGGAACCACGCCCGGCACGGCGAAAAGTTCTTCCGTTTCTTCCGGCGAAAAGTCGCCCTCGGGTCCGACGAACCAGCCGACCGGCCCCCCGCGCAGCGCATCGCGGCGGGCGAGAAGCGCTTCTCCGAGCGGCACCGCTCCGGGCAGCAGGCTTCCGGCGAAGACGGGCCCGCCGAGCGACGCCGCGGCCGCGACGGCGTCCTTCCACGGCGTGCACGGCGCGAGTTCCGTCGCCCATCCGCCGCCGCTTTGGCAGAAAGCCGAATCGGCGATGCGGAGCCAGCGCTGCGGCGTTTCGCCGGGTGCGTGTTTCGAAACGACGCGGGAAGAAAGCACGGGAACGATTTTCGCGGCGCCGAGTTCGCATGCCTTTTCGAGGAGCCAGTCCATGCGCGCCGGTTTGGCGACGCATGCGAAAAGCACGGCGCGGGACGGCGGGGGCGGCAGTTCGACGAGCGGGCCGAACGGCCCGAGCGCGACCGAGCGCCGCGAGACTTCGGCGACCTCCGCTTCACGGATGCGGCCGCGGCCGTCCGAGAGCCGGATCTTTTCGCCGGGACGGATGCGCAGCACGTCGCGCAGGTGACGCTCGTCGTCGCGGCCGAGGGCGTCCGGCGCCGCGTTTTCGAGCGCGGCGGGCGATACTTTGAAAGTGTTCATGGCCTGGATGCAGGTTGCCGCAGCCGGTTTGCGGCGGCGGCGAGCTCGTCGCGCGCGGCGGCGAGCGAGTCGAGCGGGTCCCAGCGCAGGTCGAGCCGCTCGAACGCCGGTGCGAGCGCGGAGGAATCCGCGC
>JAFUXX010000043.1 GCA_017476965.1 Kiritimatiellia bacterium
CGCCGGGCTCGTCGGAGCCCGCTTCGCGCAGCGGCAGCCCGGCGGCGGCAGGCGCGCCGGAGACGCGCACCGTGCCGAGCAGGTTCGCCCGCAGGCCTTCGCTCCACTGCGAGGCGTCGTTCGCGAAGCGGACCGTGCGCAGCCCGTGCGTGGACGGGTTGTCCTCCCCGACGTCGGCCGGGACGTGGAGGCGCAGGTACGCGTACCAGTCGCCTTCGTCGATGCCGGACGGCAGCTCCATCGAGAGCGAGAAAGCCTTTTTCGCGCGGCTGGGGACGTCCGCCGCGACGTCGATCGCGACCGGCGCGGCGTAGAACGAAACGCCGTCGCGCGAAAGCAGGACTTCCGCGTTGGCGGTGCGGAGCAGGTCGCCGAAGCCGGTGTTTTCGATTTCGAACCTCAGGTCGAGCGCGCCGCCGGGCGCGGCGGAACCCGAAAGCGACGAGGAGCGCAGCACGAAGCGCGGCCCCATGTGCGCGGTCATGAAGTCGAGCATCGACCGGCCGTTCCACTCGTGCAGGTCGGGCATGCCGTCGAACGCGAAACCCATGCCGCCGGACGCCATCGCGCGGAAGAACGCCTCCGCCGTTGCGTAGCTGTCGTCGATGCCGTCGAACCCGAACGGCCCGTCCGAAAACGGCAGCTCGCCGAGGCGGACTATGGTCTTGTTTCCGGAAGTCCAGCCGCGCACGTACGACAGGTGCATGTCGTACCAGTCGCGCACCTGGTTGTAGCGGTTCGTGGCCACCATGTTGGCGGAGGCGAACGGGCAGTTGGCGTAGGATTCGGCGTCGGCCGCGGCGCCGGTGGAAGAGTAGCCGCCGAATTCGCCGCCGTACGGGACGGCGCGCAGGCCGGAGAAAAACTGCAGGGCCTGCTCGCGGGTGAAGTTTTCGTCGCCGCCGGGGAACGTGCCGGTGTCCGACGACGTGAGCAGGTAGCCGTCGTTGTAGAGGCCGAGCCTGTCGCGGTCCGGCAGCTCGTCGCGGCGCGAGAGGAACTGCGCGGGCGTGAGCCTGGCGTCCTTGTTCCCGAGCACCTCGGTTTTGAAAAGCCGGACGAGGTACTTGGGGCTGCGCACGAGGACCTTGATTCGCGGGTCGAGGTCGTCGAGCCACGCGCGGATGATCTGGGGCGCGTAGACCTTGTCGTCGTACGTCGAGCCCCACATTTCGCCGAACGGACCGACGATGCCGCACTCGATCGCCATGACGACGTCGGGGTAATCGTTCAGCACTTCCGAAATCTGGGCGATGTGGTGCAGTACCATGTCGAAATCGGCCGGCTCGCAGCCCCTCACGCCCGCTTCGTCGTACGCGAAGCGCATCATGAGCGCGGCGCCGTCCTCCCTCGCCCACTGGAGCGACTGCCGCCACGCGTCGAGCGTCTGGTCGTTCAGCGGGATGTCAGCGTCGCCGACCATGCGCTCGCCATTGGAGCCCGTGCCGTCGCTGCCGTCGGCCATGCGGTTGCCGCCGGAGAAGAGGCGCAGGTCCCAGAGCGGGGTATTGAAGGAGGGGAAGCGCGGCGAGGCCGTGGTGCCGTCCGTCTGCGCGACGCGCCACGATCCTCCGCACGTGCCGCGCGCCGGGGCGGTGGCGATCGACGCGTCGCACGCGTCCTCGTACGAAAGGCCGGAATCGACGAGATCCGCGGCGCCGGACGGGAGGGCCCACGCGACGGCGGCGGCGGAAGCGGCGGCGC
>JAFUXX010000376.1 GCA_017476965.1 Kiritimatiellia bacterium
AGCGCGTCGGCGTCCTTGACGACCGGCGCGTCTTCGCCGCGCGCGATCGGCGCGAGGTCGCCGCGCCGGAAGAGCGTGACCACGGCCCGCTCCGAGGCGCACAGCGACGGGTCGGCGTGCAGGTCGAAATAGCGCATCCTCACGTTGCCCGGCCGCTCCACGCCAATGCTGTCGTGGCTCCACGCGAAGCGCCACATCCCGCTCCATCCCTGGCGCGCGGCGAGCGCGCCCATGACGAGCCCCGACGCCTGCCTGTATTCCCCCGGCGCGGCCCAGTTCCATTCCGTCGCGCAGAACGGCTTGCCGAAGAGCCGCCGCCACGCGAAGGAAGGCACGCCGTCGCCGCCGAGCAGCGGGTTCGCGCCGATGTGCGTCGAAGGCAGCCGCCACGGACGGCCGAGGAAGAACGGATGGTCCACGTAGCCGTGGTCGTCGTCGTAGTCGAACCCCTCGCGGACGAGCGAGTAGACCGCCGGGTTGTACCACGACGAAATCGACGAAACCGGCACGTTGCAGCCGAGTCCGTCGCGCACGAACGCGCCGATCCGCCGCGCGAACGCCGCTTCGGAATCGGCGAGAAACAGCGCGAACGCTTCCGAGAGCGCCTTGTCCGCCGTCTTGCTCTCGTAGAGGTCGTGCTGCAGCTGCGTCAAATCGCGCGGAATCGCGGCCCAGTCAAGCGTGGAAACCCCGGATTGTCCGGATATTCCGGAGGCTCCGGATATTCCGGCTTCTCCGGCGATCTTGCCGTCAAGCCACTTTTCCCACGCTTCGCGCACGCCCGGTATCGCGATCAGCGGGTCGCGGCCGCCGTTGCCGAGGTTGCCTTCGTTCACGAGCGCCAGCGTCGCGAGGGCGGGCTCGTCGGCGAGGCTGCGCCCGGTGTACGGGTTCACGTGCGTCAGGAACTGCCGCGACCATTCGACGAGGTTCGAGTACGCGCCTTCGTGGAACAGGCACGCGATCTTGAAATCTTCCTTCGTCATCGTTCCGTCGCGGTCCACGCCGATTGCGCGCCACGCCACCGGGACGCGCGATACGTACAGGTCCGTCGTGAGGTAGATCCCGTGGCGGATGCAGGCGGCGCAAAGGGCGTCGAAGCGGTCCTGCGCGTCGGGATCGACCGCGATTCCGGCCGGGTCGCCTTTCGCGAGCAGCGGCCGCTCGTGGTGGTGGAGCCTCACGGAGTTGATCCCGAACCGCGCGAGATTCGCGGCGAAGTTTTCGGCGGCGTCCTTCGGCGGGGTGTTCGCCCCGTGCACGAGGTTCACGCCCGCGAAGCGGATTTCTTCGCCCGGGCGTCCTTCGAGTTCGAAGTGGTCGCCGACGGCCACGACGCGCCCGTACTTGCCAGCAGGCTCGTGGTGCGGCAGCGACGACAGCAGGTCGAGCGCCGATCCGGGTTCGATCCAGTTTGCGCCGCGTTCCGCGATTTCGACCGGTATCCAGTCCGGACCCTGCGCGATGGAAACCTGTTCGGAGGATTCAAGCTCCCCCGCTGCGCCCGGAACGCGGAAGACCGCGTGCACCCTGTAAGCGCGCCCGGCTTCGACCGCCTTTTGCGCGAAGAAGAGGCGCAGCGTCGCGACCGAGCCGCCCCACGCGCGGTTGTCCTGCAATAGCACATCGCAGCCCTCCGGCAGCTCGACGGCGAGCCACGGCGCGCCGTTCGCGCCAATCAGTTCCAGATCGTGGACTTTCCCGCGGAAGAGGTGCGGGTTTTTGGCCGCGGTTTCCGGGAGTTCGACGCGGCGGCCGTCGACCGCGAATCCGCCGGCCACGCGGCCGAGCGCGATGCGCGCTTCGACCATGACTTCCGGCAGTTCGTCGGACCGGTTCGGCACCACGGTCCAGTCGGCTTCGATGCCGCCGTCAGCGAGCCGGCGGAATTCCGCGCGGCCGTCGAAGCGCGTCGTTCCGGCCGCGACGTTCTCGCCCTGCGCCGCGCCCATGTCGATCGCGAACGCGCGCGCGGCGCCGTCTTTCCCGGCGATTCTCGCGCCGCCGCTTGACGCGCGCATCTTCCACGCCGGGGTGTACGCGCCGACGCGGAAGAGCTGCTGCACCGGTTCCGAGAAGGAGAGCGACGCGCCCCATACCGGCGTCGCGGTGAAGCGCACTTCGCCGGGCGTTTGGCTCGCGCTTTCGGGCTCTTCTTGCGGCTCTACTAGCGGCGCGCCTTCCGGCGCGTCTGCGGCCACGACCGCGAATGCCGCCGCGGCGGCGCACAATCCCAGTATCGCGGTAACCGGTCGCGTCATGGCCGTATTTCCGTTCAGCGGACTATTTCGTAGAGGTAGGAAGCCGAGGCGGGATCGAAGTCGGTGCGCGCGGTGAAGCGCAGCACGCCGTCCTCGAACGCGGCCGCCACTTCGCCGACGCGGCGGCCCGACGGCGACAGGCGGTAGACGGACGGCGCTTCGCCGTCGCCGTCGAGTTTCAGCGCGACCTCCGCCGCGCCGCGCCGCATGAGGTGCGGCAGCTTGCCCCAGTCGAGGAGGATCGTGAGGTCGGAATCTGCGTACCGTATGTCGCTGTTCTGCACGTCGGTGAGGTGCGTGAGCAGCACGTGCGCCGATTTTCCGATCGGTTCGCCGTCGAGCGACGAGGCCCACACCGTCGCGGGCGCGGTGCCGTCGGCGCCGGCCGCGCCGAGGTCGAAGCCCAGCGGTCCGGCGGAGTGCGCGCCGCTTTCGGCGAAGCCGCCCGCCGTGCAGGGAGTGTCGATGAGGAAAGTCCCGGTGTCTTTGTCGATGGAGACCGCGCCGTCGCCGGGCTCGGTCGCGCCCGCGGCGTCGAGCTCCGCTTTCACCGTTTCGGAGGAGCGGGCGAACGGCTCGTAGACCGCGCCGTCCGCGGCGGGCGGGGCGTCCTTGGCGGAGTCGACCGAGAGCCGGGCGTTCCACGCCGCCCAGAGCCAGCCGTTCGCCTGGCACTTGGGCGCGCCGTTGGCCGGGTTGCGCAGGTCGCTTTCGGCGAAAACCACGGGGTACGCCGTCTTGAGCGGCGCCATGTCGCCGCGCAGGAAGAGGCACAGCGCCGCGCGTTCGGCGGCGAGGCCGAGCGGGTCGCCGCTCATGTCGAAGTAGCCCAGCGTCTTCGTTTCCGGTTTTTCCACGCCCGCGCGGCCGTGGCTCCACGCGAAGCGCCACATTCCGCTCCAGTCCTGGAGCGCGCCCATGACGCCCGTCGCTATGCCGCCCACGCCGCGGTAGCGGCCCGGCCCGGAGTAGTTCCACTCGGTGATCGTGAACGGCTTGCCGGCGAGGCGGCGGAAGGCGACGGACCTCGCCCCGGCGGCGGAGCCTTTCATCGGGTTCACGTTCGCGCAGCGCGACGGCAGCTGCCACGATTTGCCGAGGAAGGACGGGTGGTCGACGTAGAAGTGGTCGTCCACGTAGTCGAACCCTTCGCGCGGAATCTGGTACTGCACCGGGTTGTACCAGCACGAGAGCGACGAAAGCGGAGCCATGCAGTGCAGCTCGTCGCGGAGGAACGCGGTCAGGCGCCCGGCGAGGCGCGTTTCCATGTCCGCGAGGAAAATCGCGAACGCGGCGGAGTGGCGGCGTCCGGGCGTGGCGCCGTCGTCGGCGTAGAGTTCGTCGGGTATGGTGTGCTGGATGCCGGCGTAGGCGGGGTCCCCGGCCTTCGCGGACAGCCACTCCTCCCACGCTTCCTGCACTCCGGGCAGCTCGCGCAGCCGCGAGCCGCCCCAGTTGCCGAGGTTGCCTTCGTTGACGAGCGCGAGCGCGCAGAGCGCGGGCTCCTCGGCGAGGCTCCGCCCCGTGTACGGATTGACGTGGCCGAGGAAGTTGCGCGACCATTCGCACAGGTTCGTGTAGGCCGGTTCCCAGAACGCGCAGAGGATCTTGAACGCGTCGGTGCCGGGCAGGCAGCCGTCGCGGTCGATGCCGAGCGAGCGCCAGGTGGTGAACCACGAGCGCGACACGAAGAGGTCGGTCGTCACGTATATGCCGTGCTTCGCGCAGGCCGCGACGAGGGCGTCGAAGCAGTCCATCGCGGCGGGGGCGGGCACGGTGTCGTCGAAGTCCGGCCCCGCGCCTTCGTTCGGCCCCTTGCCGCCGAGCAGCGCGCGCTCGTGGTGGTGGATGCGCAGGGAGTTGTAGCCGATGCGCGCGAGGTTCGCGGCGAAGCGCTCCGCCGCCTCGGGCGTCGAGGGGATGTTGGCGTCGCCGCAGATGTTCACGCCGTAGAACCGCTGCGGCACGCCCGGGCGGCCCTCCAGCTCGAAGTGGTCGCCGACGGCCACGACGCGGCCGAACTTGCCCGCGGGCGCGTGGTGCGGCAACGCCTGCGTGAAGTCGAGCGCCGATCCGGGCTCGATCCAGGGCTCGTTGGCGAGCGGAATCCAGTCCGCGCCGGCTTTGATCTGGACGGCCTTGCCGTCGCTGAGTCCGAGCAGGCCCGCTTCCGGCGTGGCGAAATCGGCGCGAATCGCGTATTCGCGGCCGCCCGCCACCGGACCTTCGGCGAAGAAGATGCGCAGGGAGAGCGTGGTGCCGCCCCACGCGCGGTTGTCCTGCAGGAGAATCCGCGTCGGCGCGCCGAAGACCGCGCGCAGGCGCTCCGCGCCGGCCTTGTCGCGCATGGAAAGCGTGGCGGCCTCGCCGCGGAAGAGGTGCATTTTGTTGCAGTCTCCCGGAATCGCGATTTCGCGTCCGTCCACCACCGCCGCAGCGGTCGTGGCGAAGTCGAGCTGGCCGCTGACGCAGAGTTCGAGAATGGGCGCGTCCGCTTCGGGCACGACCTTCCACTCGCCGCGCACCGTGCCGTCGCCGTTTTCGGAGAACCGGACCCTGCCGTCGATCGTCGGACCTCCGGCGCCCTTGGTCGTGTTCATCGTGAACGCGCGCCAGCCTTCGGCGTCGGGATTCATGCCGCCTGTCGCGCCGTGGCTCGTCCACCCCTGCTCGAAGAGCTGCGGCAGGATCGTCGTGCCGGGCAGGGCGATGCCGCCGCCGAACACGGGCGAAGCCGCCGCGGCCTTTACCGCCGTGCCGATTTCGGCGGCGGAAACGTTGGCCTTCGCGGGTGCTGCAATCGCCTGCGCGCCGTTGTTTTCCGGCTGTCTGGCGGGCCGCTCTTCCTCCTGCGCGTTCGTGCATGACGATGCGCAAATGCAAATCACCGCCGCTGTCGCGGCGAAACGGATGCGTGATGCGGTGGTCATTGTCTGGTTCGTCCGGTTCGCCGGATCGCGGTGTGCGTCGTTTGCGGGGCGGCGCGGCGCGTCAGGCCCGCCGCGCTTCGTATTCGTCGAGGATGCGCTTGGCGCAGTTGGTGGTCACGGTATCCGCCCCGCGGCGGAACGCTTCGAGCGTGTCGTCGAGGTTGTCGATCGTCCAGGCGTGGAAACTCCTGCCCATCGCGTGCACGGCGTCGATCTTGTCGGTCGTCGTGTAGTCGGGGAGGTACTGGCAGTCCACGCCGTCCGCGCCGGTCCGGCGCAGCGTGTCGAGTATCTCCTCCGTCGTGACGAGCGGTTTGCCGTAGTCGTTCCAGGCGCCCTCTCCCCATTCGTGGCGGTGCGCGGTGAGCCAGTAGACCTTGTATTCCGGCATCTGTTCCTTGAGCGCCTTGCAGGTGTCGGCGTAGAAGGAAATGAAAAGCAGGTTGTCGGGCGTCGCCTTCTTCTGCCTGGCGAAGACTTCCGCGATGCGCGGCACGATTTCGATTCCGCGGTGCTTGACTTCGAGGTAGATTTTCCGTCCGTCGCGGGCGAGCGGGAGGACGTCCTCCAGCAGCGCCGGCTTCGTCCCGGCGAATTTCGAGCCGCGCCACTTGCCCCAGTTGCCGACGTCGAGGTCCTTTATTTCGTCCCAGGCCGCCTCCCAACAGGCCTTGGTGCACGCGCCGCCAGTGGTGCGCCGGAGCGTGCGGTCGTGGAACATGAACACCTTGCCGTCCGCCGAGAGGTAGCAGTCGCATTCGAATCCGAAGCCGCGCTCGACGGCCGTTTCGTAGGCGACCATGGTGTTTTCCGGGACGTCTTCCGATTCGCCCCTGTGGGCTATGAGGGTTGTTTTGGAAGGAATTTTCATGGGTTGTGCGCGGTGGAGGATACCACACGCCGCCGGAAAAGTCGCGGCGGCGACCGCAGGCCGCCGCCGCGTTGCGGATCGCGCGGGCCGGACC
>JAFUXX010000377.1 GCA_017476965.1 Kiritimatiellia bacterium
ACGGCCTTGTCGAACGCTTCGCGGTCGAACGCGACGGCGTCGCCGGCGCTCTCCGCCGGCTCCGCCGCGGCGCTTGCCGGTTCGGGTTCCGCCGCGGGGGCCCGCTCGGCAGCGGGCGCCGCGGGAGCGGGCGCCGGAACGGCGGTCCGCATGGCGGCTTCGAAAGCGGCGATCCTCGTTTCCGCGAGCGAGAGCGATTCCCGGAGCGACCGGTTCTTGGACGCGAGCGAAGCCGCGGCGGCGACGGCGACGGCCGCGACCGCGCAGGCGAAAGCCGCAAAGCGGCCGGCGTTGATTCCGTTCTTCATTCCAAGGTCCTTTCAGAAGCGCCGACGCCCGGCGGAGGCGTCATTTGCCGCCCGGCGCGAGTTCCGCCACCGCGGCGGCGGCGCAGCGGCGGATCAACGCCGCGTTTTCCGGGTGGCGCATGGCGGACTCCGGCGCCCAGTCGAGTTTGGCGACGTCGGCGCCGAGCAGTTTTGCGACCCAGACGCAGGCCTGCAGGTATTCGCCGTCCTTGTTGAGGTGGATTGTGTCGCCCTTCCACGCACCGTTCTCAGAGCGGACGTTGCCGACGACGTCGTCCGCGACGTCGCGGACCGGGAGGCTCTCGCGGTAGAGCTGGACCGCCCTGCCGGTCGGAATGATCTCGAAACCGTACTTGCGGGCGAGCGCTCCGTAGTTTTCGGCGAGCCGTTCGAACATACCGGCCTGGTCGAAACCCCACGATCCGGGGCCGCCGGAAGCTGAGTCGCGGATGCGGCCGTCGGCGTCGCAGTAGCTCCAAGTCTGCTGGATCACGATCTTCGCCTGCGGCGCGTACTTGCGGACGGTCGCGATCACTTCGCCCGCGAATGGTTCGTAGGTCGCGGGATTCCAGCTCTCGTGGCTCGCCTGCTGGATGGTGACGACGTCCCACTTGTCCGCCGCCAGCATCTGCGGCACGTTGGCCATGCGGTGCGGGACGCCTTTGCCGTCCGGCTTCAAGACGCCGGCGAACGGCGGCTCGGCGCCGGTTTCGAGCGAATCGTAGCTCCACCGCACCGCGTACGGGGCGAAATCGGGGTCCACGCCGGCTTGGCGGATGTTACCGGCGTGGCGCGCGAGCGAACATCCGCCGATGTAGAGCGAACAGATGTCCATTCCGGTGTCGAGGCGGTGCGCGACTTGCGGGCCGTACGAAAGCACGCTGATCGAAAAGCTGTTTCCGATCATCAAGATCTTGAGAGGAGCGAGTGCGGCGAGGGCTGACATGGCGGGCGCATCCGGTTTTTTTGCGTTCCTGCCGCAAATACTACCGGAACAGGCGGCATTTCGCAAACCAGCCCGGCGCGGGTGACAACGCCGCCCCTTTCTGGTATCATCGAGCCCCGGAATGCGACGATTTTTCGAACAACCGTCCGCCGCGCAGGCGGCGCTCGCGGCGGCCGCGGTTCTCGCAGCCGTGGGGTGCCGCACTCCCGGGCAGTGGCGCAAGGTGGCGGACGCCAGGGCGGACGAACTGCTCGCGGCCGCGCGCGCGGACGCCGGCGCCGAGCAGGAGAAGATTTCCGTGGAAACTCCGGCGGACACCCTCCGCCGCCGTCTGCTGCTCGACCAGGGGCTGCCCGTTTTCCATCCGGCCTCGTACGGGATACGCGACCTCCCGGCCTCCCGCTACTGGGATCCGGACGCCAGGCTCGAACCCGGCGAGCCGCCTCCGGACTTCGCCGCATCCGGCTCCGGGACGCTTCAAATCGGCGCGGCGGACGCCGTCCGCATCGCCGCGCACGCGAGCCGCGAATTCCAGTCGCGCAAGCAGTCGCTCTTCGCCGCAGCCCTGTCGCTCGACCTCGAAAACAAGACGTTCCGCTCGACGTTCCGCGGGCTGATGGAGTCCGCGCTCTCCTCGACCCGCGGCGGGGAGTCCTCCCGCCGCGAAACTTCGCACTCGGAAAGCGCCGCGCCGGGCGTTTCGCGCAAATTCGAAAACGGGGCCGAGTTTTCGGGCGGCCTCGCGGTGAACCTCGCCGGGATGCTCTCCGGCGACAGGGCCACGGCGTGGGGCGCTATCGCAGACATCTCGGTCTCCATCCCGCTGCTGCGCGGCTCCGGTACGCTCGTGAACCGCGAAAGCCTCACGCAGGCGGAGCGCGACCTCGTCTACGCCGTGCGCGATTTCGAGCAGTACAAGCGCGAATTCGCCGTGGACGTGCAGAACGCATACCTCTCGCTCCTGCTCGCGAAGAGCACGCGCCAGAACGAGGACGACAACTACCGCCGCGTCATCCTCTCCACGCGCCGTTCGCGCCGCATGGCGGACGCCTCCCGCATGAGCACCGCGTCGTTCGAGCAGTCGTACCAGAGCGAACTCTCGGCCCGCGCGTCGTGGATCGCGGCCTGCCAGTCGTACGAATCCGCGCTCGAAAGTTTCAAGATCAAGCTCGGCCTGCCGCCCGACGCCCGAATCGAACCGCGCGACGAAGACCTCGCGGAGCTGCTGCGCATCTCGGAGCGCTACCGCGGCGAAACGGAAAGCGCGGACGCGGAAACGCAGACCGCCTCCGCCGAGCCCGTCCCCTCCCCCGCCCCGGCCGCCGCCGGCGACGGATCGCCCGCCACCGGATCGCCGCTCGATTCGATCGCCCTCGCGGCGCCGGAATCGGTCGACTACGGCGAGCTGCGCCGGCGCACCGACGAAGCGGTCAAGATCGCGTTCTCCAACCGCGGCGACGTGCTGAACGCGCGCGACAGGATCGAGGACGCCCAGCGCCACCTCGCCGTGGCGGAGGACTCCCTCCGCGGCGAAATAACGCTCGGCGGCTCTGCCCGCGTCGGGCAGGCGGCGTCGCCGGGCATGGGGCGCGAAGGGAAGTCGCACGCCGATTTCGAAGTGCGCGAAACCGCGGGATCCGGCACGCTCAGGATAAACCCGCCGATCGAACGCACCGCGGAGCGCAACGCGTACCGCAACGCGCTCCTCGCCGTGGAAACCGCGGTGCGCGAATGGCAGGAGCGCGAAGATTCGCTCAAGCGCACTATTCGCCAGGACATGCGCGACGCGGAGCTCGTGGCGGAGCAGCTCCGCATCCAGTTCCGCGCGGTGGACCTCGCAGCGCGCCGGGTGCGCAACCAGGACCTGCTGCTCGAAGCCGGCCGCGCCGACATGACGGACGTGCTGGACGCGCAGGCCGCGCTCGTTTCGGCGCAGAACGCGCTCTACAGGGCGATCACCGAAAGGCGCTCGCGCGAACTCGCGCTCCAGCGCGACATCGGAACGCTCCGCGCGGACGCTTCCGGAATATGGTCCGAAAACATCCCCGAAGGCATACTGCCGTCCGAGGGGACCGAAGACGGGGAACGGTCGTGAAGAAGGACGCAAAACGGATTGGCGCCGGCGTGCTCGCGGCGGCGCTCGCCGCCGCGGCCGCTGTGGCGGCGGCGAAAAAGCCGCGACAGGAAGGCGCGGACGCGCTGTGGACCGCGGCCCGCCGCGGAGAACTCGTGATAGACCTCTCGGAGGACGGCGAGATCAAGCCGAGCCAGCAGATCACGCTCAAGAGCGAAGTGCCGGGCCGCAACTCGATCCTGTTCATCGTGCCGGAGGGCTCGATGGTGCAGGAGGGCGACCTGCTCGTGGAGCTCGACGTGGCGTCGAAGCGCGACGAACTGGTGAACCAGGAAATCGCCGTGCAGAACGCGGAGTCCGCGCTCGAAATGAAGCGCGAAGACCTCGAAATCGCGAAGAACCAGGCCGCTTCGGACGTCGAACTGGCGGAGCTCGACCTCGCGTTCGCAAAGGAGGACCTCGTCAAGTACGAGGAGGGCGAGTACCCCAACAAGCTCTCCGAGGTCAAGGGCAGCGTGGCGCTCGCCGAGCAGGAGCTCGAACAGGCGCGCCAGAAGTACGAGTGGTCCAAGAAGCTCCACTCCGAATCGTTCCTTTCGGAAAGCGAACTCAAGGGCGACGAGCTCTCGTTCCGCCACTCCGAACTCTCGCTGCAGACGGCGCGCGGCAACCTGGCGCTGCTCGAAACGTACACGCACAAGCGCGAGCTGGCCAAGCTGCGCAGCGACGAAAGGCAGAAGACCGCGGCGCTCGACCGCATCCGCCGCCGCGCCGCTTCCGCGATCCTCCAGGAGGAAAGTTCCCTGCGCGCGAAGCAGAGCGAATACAACCGCCAGAAGCAGAAGCTCGAAACGCTCCAGAGCGAAATCGCCAAGGCCCGGATCGTGGCGCCGATGGCCGGGCAGGTCATCTACGCGACGAGCAACGCCCGCCCGTGGGACAACAACGAGCCGCTCAAGGAGGGCGTCGAAGTGTGGGAGCGCCGCGACCTCATAATCCTCCCCACGGCGGACACCTTCATCGCGTCGACGACGATCCACGAAAGCGCTCTCTCCGCGATCGCCACCGGGATGCCGGTGCGCGTGGAGTGCGACGCCCTGCCCGGCCGCGAGTTCGCCGGAACGCTGGAGCGCGTGGCGCCGATGCCGGACACCGGCCGCCGCTGGATGAACCCCGATCTCAAGGAGTACCCGGCCGAGGTGTCGCTCGAAGGCGGCGTGGGCGAACTCAAGAGCGGCATGGGCTGCCGCGTGCGGATACTCGTCGCGAAGTACGACGACGCCGTCTCCGTGCCCGTGCAGTGCGTGGTCCGCGTCGGCGGCGAGCCGTGCGTGTGGACCAAGGGCCGCGACGGGGCGCCCGAACGCCGCAAGGTCGAGCTCGGGCTCGACAACGGCCGCTTCGTGCACGTCCTCGCCGGTCTCGAAGGCGGCGAGCCCGTAATGCTCGCGCCGCCGCTCGACACGTCGGAGAAACCCGAAAGCGGCGCCGCGCCGGAGGAAAACGGGGCCGCAAACGCCGGCGGCGGACCGGCCGAGGGAGGCACGGGCGCCGCATGAAGGACGGGCCCGCCGCCGAAGTCGAAGACCTGCGCAAGGTCTACGACATGGGAGCGGAGCGCGTCCACGCCCTGCGCGGCGTGACCGCGCGCTTCGAGCGCGGCAGTTTCTGGGCGATCATGGGGGCGTCCGGCTCCGGCAAGAGCACGATGCTCCAGATCCTCGGCTGCCTCGACAGGCCCACGTCCGGAACGGTACGGATCGACGGGCACGACGTTTCCCGCCTCGACGACGACGACCTCTCCGACATGCGGCTGCGCCACCTCGGTTTCGTTTTCCAGAGTTTCAACCTCGTCCCGCAGCTGACGGTCGCCGAAAACATCGCCCTGCCCCTCTACTACCAGGGCGTGGCGGACGACGAAAGCGCGGAGCGCGCGGCGCAGTTCGCCGAAATCGTCGGCCTCGGCGGCC
>JAFUXX010000378.1 GCA_017476965.1 Kiritimatiellia bacterium
CGCCACGATCGCCGCGGCCGCGTTTTCGACGGCCGCCGCGCGGTACGGGCCGCGCTCTTCGCCTTCGAGGACGGAGAGCAGCAGGCGCGCGTTGAAAGCAGGATCGCCGCCCTTGATCGCGTCGTTCGCCCAGCGCTCGCCGTACGCGGCGCCGGCGTCGAGGAGGGAGCTCTCCAGGGCGCCGCCGCGCAGTTCGGCGACGCAGGTGAAGCCGTCGGGGGAGATTTCGTCTATCCCGCCCGCACCGCACACGACGAACGCGCTGCGGGAGCCGAGCAGCTTCAGCGCCTCGGCCATAGTCGGCGCGAGTTTTTCGTCCGGCACGCCGATGACGTGCCGCTTCGCCCCTGCGGGGTTCGTGAGCGGCCCGAGGAGGTTGAAGATGGTGCGGAAGCCGAGCGTCCTGCGCACCGGCGCGGCGAAGCGCATCGCCGGGTGCAGCTGCTTGCAGAAGAGAAAGCCGACTCCGGTCCGCTTCACGCAGTCCGCCATCTTCTCGGCGCCGGCTTCCATGTTGAGCCCGAGCTCGCGCAGGACGTCCGCCGAGCCGCACAGCGACGTCGAGGCGACGTTGCCGTGCTTGGCTACCACGGCGCCCGCGCCGGCCGCGATGAACGCCGCGGTCGTGGAGACGTTGAAGGAGTTGGTGCCGTCGCCGCCGGTGCCGACGATGTCCACCGGGTCGAGGCCGCCGAGATCGACCTTCACCGCGGCGTCCGACATCGCGCGGGCCGCACCCGCGAGGCGGTCCGCGGTGAGCGGCAGTTTCGCCATCGCGGTGAGGAACGCGGCGAGTTCCGGCTCGCCCACTTCGCCGGCGAGGATCGAGGCGAAGAAGCCTTCGGTCTCCTCCCCGCTCGGACCCACGCCGTCCAGCGCGCGGGCCGTGACCGCCTTGCGGACGGAAAACGGGAGCGTCTTGCGCGCGCGCCGCCCGGTCGCGATTTCGAGGAAATTGGCGAGCAGGCGCGTGCCGACCGGGGTGCCGACGGATTCCGGGTGGAACTGGAGAGTCTCGATCGGGAACTCGCGGTGCCGCAGCGCCATGATTTCGCCGTCCTCGCTCGTCGCCGAAACTTCGAGGCACGCCGGGAGGCTTTCGCGGTCCACCGCCAGCGAATGGTAGCGCATCGCCTCGAACCCCTGGTCGAGCCCGGCGAACAGCCCGCGCCCGTCGTGGCGGATGCGGCTCGTCTTGCCGTGCATGAGGCGCTTGGCGCGCACGATTTTCGCGCCGAACGCCTGCGCCACGGACTGGTGCCCGAGGCACACGCCGAGCATCGGGATCTTGCCGGAGAAGGCGCGGACCGCGTCCAGCGTGACCCCGGCCGAATCCGGGTTGCCGGGCCCGGGCGAGAACACGAGCGCCCGCGGCGCGCGGGCGGCGATGCCGGCCACGTCGGTTTCGTCGTTGCGGACCACCGCCGTTTCCTCGCCCAGCGCGCGGAGCGCCTGCACGAGGTTGTAGGTGAAGGAGTCGTAGTTGTCGATCACGAGAGTCATGCCAGTTCCTCCGCGTATCCGACCGCCTCGAAGACGGCCTTGGCCTTGTTGATCGTTTCGTCGTATTCGCGCTCGGGCACGGAATCGGCCACGATCCCCGCCCCCGCGCGCATCGTCACGGTCCGCCCTTCCTTGACGAGGGTGCGGATGACGATCGCGAAATCCATGTCGCCAGTGAACGAGAAGTACCCCGCCGCGCCGCCGTATATGCCGCGCGGCGACTTTTCGAGCGACGAGATCAGCTGCATCGCGCGCACTTTCGGCGCGCCCGTGAGCGTTCCGGCCGGGAAGGCCGCGCGCAGCAGCGCCGCCGCGTCCACGCCTTTGTCGAGGGTCCCCTGGATCCTGCTCACGAGGTGCATCACGTGCGAATAGCGCTCGACGCGCGCGAAATCGACGACCTTCACGCTCCCCGTCTCGCAGACGCGGCCGAGGTCGTTGCGCCCGAGATCGACGAGCATCGTGTGCTCCGCCACTTCCTTCTCGTCGGCGCGCAGCTCGCGGGCGAGTTCGGCGTCGCGCAGGGCGTCCGCCCCGCGCGGGCGCGTGCCCGCTATAGGCGCGGTGGTGGCCGTGCCGCCGTGCAGCGCCACGAGCTCTTCGGGCGACGAGCCGATCAGCTCGCGTCCGCCGACGCGCATGAAGAAGTTGTACGGGGACGGGTTTATCGTGCGCAGCGCGCGGTAGATCGAGAGCGCGGAAGCGTCGGTCGCCGCGGTGAACTTCTGCGACGGCACGATCTGTATCGCCTCGCCGGACTCGATCGCCTCCTTGCACTTCCCGACGACGGCACAGAACTCTTCCCGCGTCATCTCCGGCGCGAAGGCGGGGCCGCCAGCCGCGCCGCGCGCCCCGGCGGACGCGGCGGCGCCG
>JAFUXX010000044.1 GCA_017476965.1 Kiritimatiellia bacterium
CGCGTCGGTCGCGGGGCTCGCGCTCTTCTGCGCGATGACTTTCGCCGCCGGGTTCGGCGCCGTGGTGCCGATCGTTCTCGACAGGTTCGGGATCGACACCGCCGTCGCGTCCGGGCCGTTCATCTCGGTGATGGACGACATCTCGGCGCTTTTGATCTACTACGGCGTTTCCCTCGCCGTGTTTTCGCGCCTCATCCCGGCCGCGGTCGGGTAGGGCAGGCGGTCGGCGGCGCCGCCGACGTCGCTACGCCGTCAGCCTGACGGGTACGCCCATCGCGGCCAGGTCCGCCTTGATGCGGCCTATCGTCCATTCGCCGGTGTGGAGCATTCCGGCGACGATGGCGGCGTCCGCTCCCGCGATTTCGAACGCGTCGCGCAGGTGCTCGGGGCGCCCGGCCCCGCCGCTCGCCACGACCGGCACTCCGACCGCGCGCGCGATGCGGCCCGTGATTTCGAGTTCGAAACCGCCGCGGGTGCCGTCCGCGTCAACGGAGTTCACGACTATTTCCCCGGCCCCGAGGTCCTCCGCGCGCTTGGCCCACTCCACGGCGTCGATGCCCGTGCGGTTGCGGAACCCGCGCGTCGTTATTTCGTAGCCCGACGGGCAGCGGACGAGGTCGTCCGTTTTCACCGGATCCATTCCCAGTACCACGCATTGCGAGCCGAACGCGCGGGCGCCTTCGGCGATCACTTGCGGCGAAGCCACGGCGAGGGAGTTCACGGAAACCTTTTCCGCCCCGGCGAGCAGGATCGCTTCCATGTCCGCGACGCTCGAAACGCCGCCGCCGACGGCGAACGGGATGCGGACGGCGCGCGCGACGCGGGCGACCATGTCGAGGTCCGTCTTCCGCCGTTCGTGCGACGCCGTGATGTCGTACACGACCAGCTCGTCGCAGCCGTCCTCGTAATACTTCGCGGCGAGTTCGACCGGGTCGCCCAGATCGACGTTGTTCTGGAATTTCACCCCTTTCGTGACCCTGTTGAGGATCACGTCGAGGCAAGGGATTATCCGGCGCTTCAGCATGGCGTTTCCTCCGTGCGGCCTTTCACTCCGCGCGACGCGCGGCATTCTACCCGGAACGCCCTCCTCGTTCAACGCCCGCCCCGCGCCGGCAATTGCGCCGGCACGCCGCGGATGGTATCCTTCGCCGCGCCGCCGCGGTGCGCGGCGCTCCGAAATCCATGGAAAACAGTTCTTCGACAATCCGCGTCCTTTCGTTCAACCTCCGCATGGCCCCGGCCGAGCGCCAAACGTCCCACGCCTGGCCGCTGCGCCGCGACGTCTGCCGCGACGTGATATCCGGCGGCGGTTTCGATTTCGTCGGCACGCAGGAAGCCTGGTTTTCCCCGGAGGAGCCGGACGTCGACCAGGCCGGCGACCTCTCGCGCTCGCTTCCCGAGTACGGCATGTTCGGCACCTCGCGCGACGCCGATCCCGCCCGCGGCGAGGGAACTCCGGTTTTCTACCGCAAGGACCGCTGGGAGCTCGACGCTTCGGCCAACGGCGTTCTCTGGCTTTCGGACACGCCCGAGGTCCGCGCTTCGCGTCTTGCGGACGCCACCCACTCGCGCATGCTCGTCTGGGGCCGCTTCCACGAGCTTTCCGGCGGCCGTCGCACCGGCCGCACCGTGCTCTTTTCCAACACGCACCTCGACTACCTTTTCGAACACACGGCGTTTCTCCAGGCCGCGATCTGCGACCGCCTCCTCGCCGGCCGCGTGCGGCCCGGCGAGCCCGTGATCCTCACCGGCGACTTCAACATGTACGAAGGTTCGTGGCCGGTCCGCTACTTGCTTGGCGAAAAGCTCCCCACGTCGCCGACCGTTCCCGATGCCCCGCTGCCGCTGCGCGAGGCGTGGCGCGCGCTCCATCCCGGCGAGCCCGACGCCCGCACGTTCCAGGGCTGGTGCGAACGCGGCACCGAAGACCGCCGCATCGATTACGTGTTCTTCGGCGGCGGGCTGCGTCCGCTCGCCGCGCGGATCGACTCCGAACGCCGCGGCGGTGTCCTTCCTTCCGACCACTATCCGCTCGCTGCCGAGTTCGCCTTGCAGTCCTTTTGACCCGCGCCGCCGCCGCCGGTCAGAGCTCCGGCAGCAGCGCGGCGACGCCGAACGGCGGCAGCTCCAACGCGTCGCTTCGCCGTTTTTTCGGCACCGCCGGTCCCCGGAAGCGACGGCGCCCGGTCCGGTGCGTTCGCCTGCGCAAGGACGCGTTGCTTCCGCGGGCTAGGGCGCGGGCTTGGCGAACGGACGGGCCCAGTCCGCCAAGTCGTCGGCCGAGGCGGTTCCGCGGAAGCGGCGGCCGTTCTCGACCTTCGCCTCGGGGGCGAGTGCCTGGAGGTTCGCGGTGGAGTCGCCCATGCCGCTGCCGCCCGAAGTCGCGAAGGGCACTACGGTCTTGCCCGCGAGCGCGGCCGCGTTGCTTTCGACGAAGGTGTCGATCACGGACGGCTCGCGGTACCACCAGATTGGGAACCCGACGTAGACCGTCGCATAGTCCGCGAAGTTCGTGACTGCGCCGACGATGGCCGGGCGGCTCGCCCGGTCGGCCATCTCGACGGAACTGCGGGACTTCTTGTCGCGCCAGTCGAGATCGGCTGCGGTGTAGGGCTTTTCGGGAACGATTTCGAAGATGTCGGCACCGATCGCGCCGGCGAGGCGTTCGGCGACTCCTTTCGTGGTCCCGGTGGCGGAGAAGTAGGCGACGAGAGTCTTTGGCATGGCGGCGGATTCCGTTTTGTCGTTTGCCGGCGAATCCTGTGCGCATCCGCACAGCGGCAGCGCAACGATGGCTGCAAGAAGCTTGATTGTGCTTTTCATGCCCCCAATCGTACCACACCTTCCCCCTAAACTCCACCCCATGTTCCGGCCGGTACAAACTCTCCGTGCGCCTCCCTGCCGCTCCATCGGCGGTCCCGTGCTCCGCTTCGCCTCTTCGTGAGCCGATCCGCGTTCCATCTGCGAAAAGCTCCGCTGGGCCTCTTTGTGAGCCGATCCGCCGATTCATCGGCGGGGATCATCGGCGGCAATCAGCGATTGCCCTCGCCAGATCGTTGTTCCTGTGGCAATTGTCCCAATTGCAGCCTTGCACCTCTTCGGGAAATGCCGAGAGGATCAGCAGCCTGCTTTCGGCCAGGTTTTCGAGTTGCCTGCCATGCGGCTTCCACTCCTTGAGGCCGTAGGGGAGCATCCGGATCACGCGCACTCTGGGAATCTTGGAAAAGGCGCGCAGTGCCTCCTTTTCTCCCGGCGAAATGAAGCCCCCGATCGGGATCGCCCCGCGTTGCACCTGCTCGCACCAACCGGCAATCGTGCGCTGGCGCTCCGATTCGTCGGCTCGCCGGCTCACCACTATCGGCAGCAGCACCGGGTAGTCCAGCAGCGCCAGATCGCCGAGGCAATCCCACCGCAGATCCGGCGCGGCCGCGGCGAGCCGTGGGTGCGCCGCTGCGCGCACTGTCCGGAGCAGGTGGCGGTTTTCCCGTCGCAGCTGCGCGCGCCGCGGATTGGCGGCCGTGTATTCGCGGAAAGTGTCGAGCATTTCGGCATCGACCGAAACCCAGTCGTGGAAGTTCTCGTGGAAAACCGGTCCGTTCTCCCCGAGGAGTTTGTGTATTGCGCGCGTGGCCCGAGCCTTCGCCCGCCGCACCCACCAGCCTAGGGGGTGGCCGCTGCCGGGCTTCATCGCGACCACTCCGTGAAAATGGTCCGGCATGGTCGCGTATTCCCGGAGCGCGATTTGCGGGCATTCCTCCGCCATCTTGAGCCATGCCGCCTCCATCGCCTCTCCGCAAGGAGTCGGCACGGCTTTGTAGTTCTCGATGCGGGAAAGAATCGGCCGCCGCGGCTCGGTGGAGAAGGTGATCAGATAGTAGCCCCAGCCCTCGTAATCGTGCCCGCTCCACCGCCGGTATCCGGGCAAGGCACCGCCGCCGCCGTTTAATCGGCGGTCACGCTCTGGAGAGTGCGTTTGGGCCTGCGTTTCCACGCGGTTCATTGTAGCCAAAGCCACCCCGCGAATCCATCCCTATTTTCGCCCCGCCGCTCCATCGGCGAAAAGCTCCGCTTCGCCGCTCCGTGCGCCGACCCGCCTTACCATCGGCGAAAAGCTCCGCCGTGCCTTTTCGTGCGCCGACCCGCCTTACCATCGGCGAAAAGCTCCGCCGTGCCTCTTCGTGCGCCGACCCGCCTTACCATCGGCGAAAAGCTCCGCCGTGCCTCTTCGTGCGCCGACCCGCCGATTCATCGGCGGTTTCCCGTGCGCCGATCCGCCGATTCATCGGCGGCGTCGTAGGCCTGGTTGATTTCCGCGCTCTTCCGGTTCGCAAGTTCAACCCATTCGGGATCAAGGTCCATGCCTTGAATCTTGTCGGGATGGAAAGCAGTGCTGGTTGGTGGCAACGGACCGGAAGCCGGCCCTGGTCGGGGATGGCGAATCAGTTGCCCGTGGCAAGCCACGTCAAGGTTTCGTTGTAAACCCTGCTGAGGAGCGCCTTCTGGCGGAACGCTCCGATGGCCGCCGTGACGAGAAGGGGCCAAAGAACGAACCACGACAAGACTGCAGCGCCTGCCTTGTCGAGCCACTTTCCGGCCATGACCTCGACGCGGAGGTCGTTTCCGACGGCCATGAGCTTGAGCGTTGCGCAAGCCGAGAGTCCGGTGACTGTGCGGAGAATCCCGCCGCCCGTGCTGGTGGAGTTCTTGAGCTGCACGAGCATGCCCGTGTTGCCGTTGTCCTCGAAGAGGAGCCGTTGCGTGGCATAGCCGTCGTTTTTGTACTTTGTCTGGATGTAGTTGGCGCAGTCGTCGATTTTCCCGGCGGCACCGGAGATGGTGGTCTTGTTGCTCATTGTTTTGGGGTTCCTTTGCGGGTTTTGGGAAATGGCGGGAAAACGTCATGTAGCCGACGAGAGAGTGCGGAGCATGGCGTCAATGTCGGATTGGGTCGCTTTTGCGCGGTTTTGCCACAGGCGCGCCGACAGGAGATCGGGGCGACATTCGATTCCGCGAAGAAGGCATGCCGATAGCGCAATCATCGCCTCGCGGTCGCCGCGTTTGGCTGCATCCCGGAACGCCGCGACTCCTTCGGCGCGACGACCCTCGGCAAACGCGGCGAAACCGGCTCCGGCTGTCGCCGCCGCGGACGATGTGACAGCCGGAGGCGGCGCTACCAGAACGGATTCGGACGCGTCTGCCGTCGCCGGCGCAAACGACGAAGCCAATGCCAGCGCGGATTTTGAAGGGGTGTCCGCCGGTACCGGGCGAATCTCGATCGGCTGCGGATTCGGTTGTTTCAAAACGATCCGGTTCGGACTGGCTGGAGTCTTGGACGCCTGCAGCGATCCGAATTTCCGCGCGAGCGTCCGGAAAGAGCGGAGGCCGGCAGCCGCGATGACGCTTGCCGTGGCCGCGGCAGACTGGATTGCAGATTGCACCGCGACGGCTGGCGGGTCCGGCTTTGCCGAACCGCCGGACTCGAAGACCACTTCGTCTATGTCGATGCAATCTTCGCCGCCTGCGGAGGGAGTTTCCGGAGCGGCACGGTTTTCGGGTTCCGGCTCCAATTCCGTCAAATCCACGGTCTTGCCGCATCCGGGGCATGACACGAGGTATTCCTCGGAGTCGTCTCCGACTCCGAATGCGGCGCCGCAATGCGGGCAGAGGTATGTCAGTTCGTCCATTTCCTGCAATCAGGCTCGCATTGCCAGTACCGGTTCGGTTTTCGCCTTTTCGAGAATTTCGTCCAATTCGTCGAGAGGAACGTCTTCTTCGCGGATGACCTTCGCCGACGATGCGGCGCTTGGGCGTCCGAAAATTTCGACCCGGACGAATTCCTCGCCATCGTTCATGGCTCTTTTTGCCGCGGCCGCGATGCTTATGGAGCTCCCGATATCAACTAGCCAGCGCAACACCCGCTGCGCACCCGGCATCCATCGGGGTTTTCTTGCGGACGAAGCGGAGAATACCAGATTCCCGACCCGGCATCAAGCGTGTTTTCGGGGCGGTGGACAGGGCGGAAGACGCGA
>JAFUXX010000379.1 GCA_017476965.1 Kiritimatiellia bacterium
AGATCGGCTGGCTGTGCCCGCCGGGATTCGCGGCCGCGGTGCCGTCGGCGCGGCTCGCCGAATACCCGCGGTACCTCGAAGCGCTGCGCAGGAGGATCGAAGCGGCGGCGTTCGACCCCGCGGGCGACGTCCGCCGCGCGCGGCCGGTCGCCGAAGCGTGGAACCGCTACGTCGCGCTCGTGTCCGACCGCGACGCGTCCCCGCCGTTCGACGAAGAAGCGGCGGAGCGTTACCGCTGGCTCGTCGAAGAGTGGCGCGTCGCGGTGTTCGCCCAGGCGCTCGGCACGGCCGAGCCCGCCTCCCGCCCCCGCCTCGACAAACTCTGGACGCTCGTCGTCCTCCGGTAGGGCCCGCCCGCGCTCCCAGGCACCGCGCATTGCGCGGCGCGGGGCGCGGCTTGCCGCAGGGCGGGGGATGCGGTATACTCCTCCGCATGAACGAATCCGAAGAGACGGCTCCGGCGATCCGGATCGGAGCCGACGGGGTGGACGTTCGCGCCGTGGAGCGCGAAATCCTCGCGAAGGTCGCCGAGCGCCGCGCCCGCGGCGAATACGACGATCCGGACGTCGCGCGCGCGGAGCGCAACAACATCCTCACGATGAAGGACGACGCGGAGTTCGTCGAGCGCTACCTCGCGTGCCTCCGGCTGATCGTTCCCGTGGACATCAACGATTTCCCGATCGTCGAGCGCCGTTCCGGCCTGGCGCCGCTCCTGCGCGCGCTCAAGAAGACGATCTGGAAGCTCCTCAAGTTCTACACGTACCGGCTCTGGTCCCAGCAGAACCGCACCAACGGCCTGCTGCTCGCCGCCGTCGAAACGCTGGAGCGCCGCCACAAGGCGGAGACGGACGCCCTCCGCGCGCGGATCGAATCGCTCGAAGCGCGGCTCTCCGGAAACGCCGCCGGCCCGCAGGACACTCCCGCCGCGCAGCGATGAACGTCGCGTTCGTTTCCCCGCGCCTGCACGAAGGCGGGTCGGTCGGAGGGGCGGAGACGCTCCTCTTTTCGCTCGCCCGCGACGCGGCGGCGCTCGGCCACCGCGTGGAGTTCCTCACGACCTGCGCGAAGAACCACTTCACCTGGGCCAACGAGCTGCCGGCCGGGGAATCGGAGCGCGACGGAATCGCGGTGCGCAGGTTTCCCGTGGATCCGCGCGACGAGGGCCGCCTCGCGCGGCTGCAGACGGACCTCGCGGCCGGGCGCAGGCTTTCGCCCGCCGAGCAGCTGGAGTGGATATCCAACACCGCGAACAGCGCGGCGCTCGTCGCCCACCTGCGCGCCAACGCCGCCCGGTACGACAGGGTAGTGTGCGGCCCTTACCTCTTCGGCCTCGTGCGCGAAACGTGCCTCGCAGTGCCGGAAAAGACGCTGCTCGTGCCGTGCTTCCACGACGAGCCGTACGCCCGCGTCGAGGCGCTGACGGACGCCTTCCGCGGCATCCGCGGCTTCCTCTTCAACACCGATCCCGAGCGCGCGCTGGCCCGCCGCCTCGTCCCGGGCCTCGCCCCGCGCGTCGAAGCGGTCGTGGCGATGGGCATCGAGCCGTTCGAAGCGGACAAGACCGCGTTCGCGCGCCGCACCGGGATCTCCGCGCCGTACGTCGTGTACAGCGGCCGCCGCGAGGAAGGGAAGGGGACGCCGGTGCTCGTCGACTTCCTCGACTGCTTCCGCCGCCGCACCGGGCGCGACGTTCACCTCGTCATGACCGGCTCCGGCCCGGTCGACGTGCCGCCGGACCTCGCGCCGGCGTTCCACGACCTCGGTTTCGTGTCCGAGCGCGAGAAGCGCGAGGCCATGGCCGGCGCCGCGGCGTTCGTCCACCCCAGCGTGAACGAAAGCCTTTCGATCGTGGTGCTCGAAGCGTGGCTTGCCCGCACCCCGGCGCTCGTGCACGCCCGCGGCGAGGTGCTGCGCTGGCAGTGCGCAAGCTCGTGCGGCGGCCTCTGGTTCCGCGACTACCCGGAGTTCGAGGCCGCGCTGGAGCGCCTTCTCGACGACGCCTCCCTCTCCGCCAAACTCGGCGAGCAGGGCCGGCGCTACGTGCTCGAACGCTACGCGCCGGAAGCGGTGCGAGCCCGCTTCGCGGCGGCGCTCGAAGCGTGACACGCGCCCCGCGGGCGCAACGACCATTTCAAGTTTTTCCCCACAGCAGAGGAACCGCGCGATGGACGACCGAAAATTCTCCCGCAACGGCTTTTTTTCGCGGCTCGACCGGCTGGCGTTTTTCCTGGCCGCCGGCATTTCGTTCCTTGTCTACTTCTTCACCTGCGCGCCGACGGTCTCGCTCGAAGACTGCGGCGAACTGGCCACGGCCGGCGACTACGCCGGCGTGCCGCACCCCCCCGGCTACCCGTCGTGGACGATGTGCGCGTGGGTGTTCTCGCGCCTGCTCTCGTGGGTGTCGTTCCGCGGCGCGCCGAACCCGGCGTGGGCGATCGCGGTGATGTCCGCCTTCTGGGGCGCGCTCGCCGCCGGCATCACGGCGATGCTCGTCTCGAAGTCTTCCTTCGACCTGCTCGCCTCGCGCCGCTCCTCCTCCTCGCCCGCGCCCGACCCCGACCGCGGCGATCCGGTGTGCGCGCTCGCCGGCGTGGCGTCCGCCCTCGTCTTCGCGTTTTCGCCGGCGATGTGGTCGCAGAGCACCATCGTCGAAGTGTACAGCTTCGGCCAGTTCTTCATGGCGCTCGTGCTGCTCCTGGCGTACAGGTGGCTCAGCCGTCCGGAAGACGGCACGCTCTTCTGGGCGGCGTTCGTCTTCGGGCTCGGCCTCACCAACTACCAGGTGCTGCTGCTCGCGCTCGTGCCGCTCGTGCTCGCGGTCCTGCTGCGCGACGCCCCGCTTTTCCGCGACTTCGCCCTCGCCGGCATACCGCTCGCGCTGCTCG
>JAFUXX010000380.1 GCA_017476965.1 Kiritimatiellia bacterium
CGCGTCCGTCCGCGCCGCGCTTCTTGCCTGCGCCGCGCCGGACGCCGCCGCGCCGGACGCCGCCGCCGAAACGCGCGAGGAGGAGGATTTGCCATGCCCATAATCGGTACAGTCGGCGCGAGGAGCGTCAAGACCCGTTTCGCCTACGCCTGCATTTTCGCCGCGCTCGGAATCGGCGCGCTGACGATGCTGTATCCGCTTTCGCTCATGCTCGACGGCTCCGTGAAAAGCGAAGCCGACGCGTACCTCATAACCCCGTGGCCCGAGTTCTGGTTCGACGACGGCGTCCTTTTCCAGAAGTACGCCGAAAGCAAGCACAACGCCACGCTCGACCTGTGCTCCGAATCGTGGGGCGAGCCGCTCGCGAACTGGCGTCTCGCGAAGGAGCCCGCACCCGTCGCGGCGGAAGTCATTGCCGATTGGCGCGCCTGGCGCGCCACCCCGGAAGCGCTCGCGCTCGGCACCCTCGGCCACGTTTCCGGCGCGCGGCTGCTGCCGAAGAACGCGCGCCTTTTCCGCTCCGCGCAGATGGAGCGGTACGGCGGCGACCTCGCCGCGTACCGCGCCGCCACGGGCGCGCTCGCGCCGGGATGGGCCTCGGTTTCGCCCCCGGCCGAGCGCATCGGACGCTTCCGCAACAGGGCTTCGGCCCCGGCACTTCTAGCCGCTTTCGCCGAGTTCAAGCAGACCGCTCCGCGCGAAGACCTCTTTTTCCCGAATCCCGACTGGGAGTACGGCCGCTATCTCGCCGGGTTGCGCGGCGACACGTCCCCGGCCGCCGCGGCCGGAGTTTCCATCCAGCGCTTCGCCCCGCTGGAGGAGGGCCCGGAGGAAACGGAGCGGTGGGAGACTTTCGTCCGCACCCGCGCCCCGCTCGACTGCCTGCGCCTGTCGGAGAGCGCGGCGGCGTCCGCCGGTCTGCCGCGCACGCTTGCGGAGGACCCTGGCCTGCGCACGAAGTGGGAGACGTTCCTCAAATCGCCGGAATGCCGCGTCGAGGACATCGAGGTCTACGGTCCGCGCGAGCGTTTCGCCGATTTCCGCGCTTCGCTGGGCCGATCCCCCGAAGAAGTCGCCGCCACGCCGCCGCTGGGAGCGGTCGCCGCGCGCTGCGACTGGGAGGACTGCATGGCCGCGAAGAAGGCGCTCCGCCGCGAGTTCACTTCCCGCAACTACAAGCAGGTCGTCCAGTACGTGGCGATGCACGGCAACGGCCTCCGGAACACCGCGATCTACTGCTCGCTCGCCATCCTCGTTTCGCTCCTCGTGAACCCGCTCGCCGCGTACGCGCTGAGCCGCTTCCGCATGCCGGGCACGTACCACGTGCTGCTGTTCTGCATGGCCACGATGGCGTTCCCGGGCGAGGTGTCGATGATTCCCTCGTTCCTGCTGGTGAAGCGGTTCCCGCTCGTTCCGCTTTGCGCGGCGATAGTGGCGCTCTCCGCGACGTTCGTCCTGCTCGGACGCGTCAAGGTCCGTCCGCGCGGCCGGGCCGCGGGCGGGCCGGAGCGCATGCCGGACGGCTTCAGGCTGCTTTTCGGCATCCTCGCCGCGCTCGCCGTCGGCGGCGCGGTCGGGGCGCTCCTCGGCCCGCGCCGCTCGCACGTGAGCCTGCTCAACTCGTTCGCCGCGCTCGTCCTGCCGGGCGCCGCGAGCGGCTACTTCATCTTCCTGCTCAAGGGCTTCTTCGATTCGATGCCGCGCGAGCTCTACGAAGCCGCGGAAATCGACGGGGCGGGGGAGTGGACCAAGTTCTGGCACCTCGCCATGAACCTCTCCAAGCCGATCCTGGCGGTCATCGCGCTCGGCGCGTTCACCGGTGCCTACGGCGCGTTCATGATGGCGCTTGTCACGATTCCCGACCAGCGGATGTGGACGCTCATGGTCTGGATATTCCAGCTCCAGAGCGCATCGCACGGCGCGGTCGTCTACGCCTCGCTCGTGCTCGCGGCGATTCCGACGTTCGCCGTCTTCGCCCTCTGCCAGAACGTCATCATCCGCGGCATAGTCGTGCCGACGGAGAAGTAGCCCCAGCGTCCCGCGCCGCGCATTGCGCGGCGGCGCCGGCCGCGCCCGGCGTTTCGGCGATTGACAACCTATACCCCTATGGGTATTATTCCCGGCGTTGCCCCAATCGAACTCCCGCCGTGAACATTCTTGAAACCGCCAAACTCGTCCTGTCGGGAATTTCGCTTCTCGTCTCCGCCACGGGCCGGTTCGTCCCGTCGCCGTGGGGGATTCCGATCGATCCCGCGCTCGTGGCGGTCGTCCTGTGCGGCGTTCCGATTGCGTTCGAAGCGCTCGAAGCCCTTTTCGCGCGGTTCGACGCGAAGGCCGACTTCCTCGTGGCCGTAGCCGTGGTCGCGGCCGTCGTTTGCGGGGAGCCGTTCGCGGCTGGCGAAGTGGCTTTCGTGATGGCGATAGGCGAAATGCTGGAGGAGCGGACAGTCGCGAAGGCGCGGAGCGGCATTGCCCGGCTGGCGTCGCTCGCGCCGGAGACCGCGCGCCTCGTCGAGGATGGCGGGGAGCGCACCGTTCCCGCGGCGGCGCTCCGCGCGGGCGACCTGGTCCGCGTCCTTCCCGGCGAAAAGGTCCCGGCGGACGGCGCCGTCGTTTCCGGCTCTTCTTCCGTCGACGAATCCGCTATCACCGGCGAGCCGCTTCCGGCGGACAAAGCCCCGGGCGACGCCGTCACCGGCGGCACGGTCAACAGGTTCGGCACGTTCGACTTCCGCGTGTCGCGCTCCGCCGCGGACGGCACGCTCGCGCGCATGGCGCGCCTGGTGGAGTCCGCCGACGCCGGCAAGGCCGAAGTGGCCCGGGCGGCGGACCGCTGGGCCGGATGGATCGTCGCCGCCGCCGCCGTCATCGCCGTCGCCGCTTGGCTCGCGACCGGGGAACCTTTGCGCGGCGTCGCGGTTCTAGTCGTTTTCTGCCCGTGCGCGCTCGTCCTTGCCACGCCGACCGCGATAATGGCCTCAATCGGCAACGCGTCGCGCCACGGGTTCCTCGTGCGCGAAGGCGACGCGCTCGAACGCCTCGCAACGGTTTCGCGCGTGGCGTTCGACAAGACCGGCACCCTCACAGCGGGTTCGCCGGAAGTCGCCGCGTGCGAACCCGTTGCGCCGGGTCTTTCCGCGGACGCGCTCCTCCGCCTCGCCGCCGGCGCGGAAGCGCGCAGCGAGCATCCGGTCGGCAGGGCCGTGGTTCGCGCCGCCGAAGCGCGCGGCGTCGCGATTCCGGAACCGGAATCCTTCTCCGCGCATCCCGGCAAGGGAGTGACGGCCCGCGTGGAAGGTGCTGACGTCGCGGCCGGGGCCGCGCCGCCGGAGGGGGACGGCGCCGCCGCGCGCA
>JAFUXX010000381.1 GCA_017476965.1 Kiritimatiellia bacterium
GGACAGCCGCCATTATGGCGGAATCCGGAAAAAAGTCTCCCCCTTTTTTTTGTTCCGGCTAAAAACAATTTTCGCCAGTGTTTGTCGGGCGAAAATGAAAATCCGGGAGAATTTATCCCGGATTTTCCGGGATAAGGGTGTTCTTGCCTTTCGGCTTGCCTTTTCATCGGGAACGAAGTAGACTTCGCGCTGTTTTGCACGCTGCGGACGGCCTTCCGTCCCCGCGTCCGCGCCTTCCGATGTTCGAGCATCGGGGGGCGCTTCTTCCATTCGGAAGCGGACAGCACCGGATTCTAGAGAGAGTAAAAACAAATTGCAAGCGAAAAATTACATAAAATTATTCACAGATTTATGAACAACTTGCGACGAGAGCCTGGTAGCGGTTGAAGAGTTCGGCGACGCATTCGGATTCCGTCATGTTTTTCGGGAAGCCGTAGGCCGCCATGACGGCGCGGTCGTTCTCTTGGTGCGCGCGCCGCAGGTCCGGCGGCATCGTGAGTTCGTCGTAGAGGATTTTGAGCGAACAGTCGGGATGCCGCGCACGGGCGTCGAGGATGCCTTGCGCCGTCGCGGCGACGACGTTGGCAAAGGATGGTGGCGCGGACGGCACTGGGGGCGCTGGCTCCGGGGGCGCTGGCTCTGGGGGCGCGGGCGGCGTGTCGAGAACCCGAAACAGGTCGACGAGCGCGCGGCGGGCGTCCCGGGCCGGGAAGCGCCGGAGGTAGTCGTGGAACTGGAGGCGGCGGAACACGTCCGCGTCCTCGGCGTAGAGGAGGAACACGAGCCGGACGCAAAGCTCGTTGAGCGACTTCAGGGACGCGGGATTGGATGGATCGCGGTATTGGGCGAGGAGGGCGTCGTAGATGGCGCCCACGACGTCGCCGGCGCCCTTGGAAATCTCCTTCTCGCGGCGGATGTTCTCGCTGCCAGTGTCGACGAGGAAGGCGAGGCGGTAAAGCTCGTCCGGGAGGTTCGCGAGAAGAAGCCGCTCCGGCTCGGCGTTGGGCTTCTCCATGTCGTGGACGTCGAACTCCGCGAAGTTGCAGGTGACGACCCAACGGGGACGGAGCGAATACGGCAAATCGACGGCGTAGCGTTTGGCCTGCTGGAAAGGCGAAAGGACCGAACCGTCGCTTTGCCGGATGCCCGCGCGGAGGTTTTTTCCGAGCGACTTCTGCTCGACGAGGACATGGGTGGACGGAATGTAGCCGTCGATGAAACCGTGGGCGGAATCGATGTGCGCCTTGTCCTCGAACTCGATGGCCGTCTCGGGGCGCTCCACGCCCAGGACGCGGATGAGCGAAAGCCAGAATGGTTGCGTCTGTCCTTTCTCGCAGCCTTTGTCCGTCCAGAACGCGACAAAGTCGCGCGCGGCCTGTTTCTGCTCTTGCGGTGTCATGGAAATTCCCGCATGCGGAGGCCGCCCGGTGCCGTGGCAGTCCGCGGTTTGATTCTATCAGGGCGACGGCTTTCGGACAAGCAAACATCGAAAGCCGGGGAAACGGAACGGGGCTTCCGCTGCGAGCAGCGGAAGCCCCGTGGATGCCGGGAGGCGGCGCGCTAGATGCGCGGGAGCGTCGCGGCGAGCGCCTGGCGGCGCGCGATGGAACGGGCGCGCGAACGGGCGCGCACGGACTTGAGGCGGCGGCGGACGCACGGCTTCTCGAAGTAGCGGGTGTCGCGGAGGTGCTTGATGATGCCCTCCTTGTCCATCGCCTTCTTGAGACGCTTCACGGCCTTGTCGATTGCTTCGCCTTTTTTGACCTTGACTACGATCACGGTTTTCACCTCCAGTCCTCCCGCTCCGGCCACGATGGGTTTGCGGCGCGGGCGCCCCGCGACGCCCGGAGGCGCGCGAAGCGCGGCGGAGGATAACCGAACGCGGCCGGCTTCGCAACCGTTTTTTTTCCGCCCGCGTTGCCATTTTGCGGAAAAGGGGTAGAATCTGGCGCGACGGCCCACGCCGCACCGAAACTCCATGAAAGACATCAAGAACGTTCTCGTCGTAAACTCCGGCTCCTCTTCGCTCAAATTCACCGTCTACGACATGGCCCGCGAGGAAAAGCTCGCGAACGGCCTCGTGGAGCGCATCGGCTCCGACGCGGCCAACATGGTCTACCGCCGCGGCGACGGCCCGAAGGCCGAAAAGCCCGTCTCCGCCAAGGACCACGCCGAGGCGCTGCAGCTCGTCTGCGCGGCGCTCACCGATCCCCGGACCGGCGTGCTCGGGTCGCTCGACGAGGTAGACGCCATCGGCCACCGCGTCCTGCACGGCGCCGAAATTTTCAAGGAAGCCACGCTCGTGACGGCGGATTCCCTCGCCGCGATGAAGACGCTCGTGCCGTTCGGCCCGCTCCACATGCCGCCGAACATCGGCGGCATCGAGGCCTGCCAGAAGATCTTCCCCGGCGTACCGAACGTCGCGGTGTTCGACACCGCGTTCCACCAGACCATGCCGCCCTGCGCGGCGCGCTACGCGATTCCCGACGAGTACCGCTCCAAGTACGGCATCCGCAAGTACGGCTTCCACGGCACGTCGCACCATTTCGTGACGCTCGCCGCGGCGGAGTTCCTCGGCAAGCCCGCGGACGAGGTGAACCTCGTCACCTGCCACCTCGGCAACGGCTCTTCGCTCGCCGCGATCAAGAACGGCAAGGTGTTCGACACGACGATGGGCCTCACGCCCCTCGCCGGAGTGGTGATGGGAACCCGCTCGGGCGACCTCGACCCGGCCGTCGTCCTCGAACTCGCCCGCAAGGGAATGTCGCCCGACGAAATCGACGCCCTCCTCAACAAGAAGTCCGGCCTGCTCGGCGTGGGCGGCATAAATTCCGGCGACATGCGCGACATGGTGAACGCCGCCGCGGCCGGCAATCCGGACGCCGAACTCGCCCTCGAAATGTGGGCCCACCGCATCGTGCTCTACATCGGCGGCTACTTCGCCCTCGTCGGCGGCGCGGACGCAATCGTGTTCACCGGCGGCATCGGCGAAAACTCCCGCCCGGCCCGCGCCCGCATCCTCTCCCGCCTCGCCTGCCTCGGCGTGGATTTCGACGAGGAGGCGAACGCCACCCGCAACGGTCCGTGCTTCCTCACCAAGCCCGGCTCCAAGGTCGCGGCGATCGTGATGCCGACGGACGAAGAGCTCATGATCGCGCGCGAGACTTTCGGCCTCGTGGCGAAATGACATCCCGGCCCGCCGCCGCCGGCGGGCCGCCCCCTCCCCTTCCCTTTCTTTCGCACCAAAAGCAAAAAACGGATCCACGCAATGGACTTCATCGTCGAAACATCGGCCCGCCACGTACACCTCACCGAAGAAGCCGTCGCCACGCTCTACGGCGCCGGCGCCGCGCTCGAGCCCAAGAAGATGCTCTCGCAGCCCGGCCAGTTCGCCTGCGCCAACGAGAAGATCAAGCTCGTCGGCCCCAAGGGCGAACTCATGGTCAGCGTGCTCGGGCCGGTCCGCAAGGCCTGCCAGGTCGAGCTCTCGTTCACCGACGCCCGCGCGCTCGGGCTCAAGGGCGTCCCGGTCCGCGAGAGCGGCGACGTCGCGGGCACGCCCGGCATCAAGATGGTCGGCCCCGCGGGCGAGCTCGAAATCGCCGAAGGCTGCATGATCGCGAAGCGCCACGTCCACATGACCCCGGCGGACGCCGCCGCGTTCGGCGTTTCCAACGGCCAGATCGTCTCCGTCAAGGTCTCCTCCGGCAACGGCCGCGAAACCGTGTTCGGCGACACCGTGATCCGCGTCTCCGACAAGTTCGCGCTCGCGATGCACATCGACACCGACGAGTGCAACGCCGCCGCCGCGTTCGGCGACGTCCGCGGCGAAATCGTCGCGTAGTCCGGCCCCCGCTTCCATGCACGGTACGCGCGCCCGATCCGCGCTCTTCGCCGCGCTCCTCGCCGCCGCCCCGGCTTTCGCCGCGGGCGGCGCCGAC
>JAFUXX010000382.1 GCA_017476965.1 Kiritimatiellia bacterium
GCCGTCGCTCGCGCCGGGCGCGGCGACGCCCGTCGCGGTGCTGGCGCCCGGGGAGTGGACGCCGCGCGCGGAGGAGCTCGCCTCGCGATCCCGCAACTGCCCGTTTCTCGGAATCGCGTTTCCGGTGCGCGTCGCCGCGCTGCTCGCGTAGCGCGGGAGCGGAGTTTTCGATTTTCAGAGCCGCCCGCGGGGCGGGAAAGGATTGCGCCGTGGAAAAAAGACCGATGGCCATCGAAGTTCGCGGAGCCAGGAAAAACAACCTCAAGGACGTCGACGTCGACATCCCGCTCGGGAAGATCGTCGGCGTGGCGGGAGTGTCCGGCAGCGGCAAGTCGTCGCTCGCGCTCGGGGTTTTGTACGCCGAAGGTTCGCGGCGCTACCTCGAATCGCTCTCCACGTACACGCGGCGGCGCATGTCGCAGGCTTCGCGCGCCGAGGTGGACGACGTCCGCCACGTCCCCGCCGCGCTCGCGCTGCGCCAGCGGCCCGGCATTCCGGGCATCCGCTCCACGTTCGGCACTTCGACGGAGCTGCTCAATTCGCTGCGCCTCATGTACTCGCGCCTCGCGTCGCACCGCTGCCCCAACGGGCACCACGTCCCGCCGACGCTCGACGTCGCGGCCGAAAAGGAGCTGGTCTGCCCCGAATGCGGCGCGCGGTTCTTCGCGCCCGGCGCGGAGGAGCTGGCGTTCAACTCGCAGGGCGCGTGCCGCAGGTGCGACGGCACCGGCACAGTGCGCGAAGTGGACATGGATTCGATCGTCCCGGACGATTCGCTCACGATCGACCAAGGGGCGGTTGCGCCGTGGCAGTCGCTCATCTGGTCGCTCATGAAGGACATCGCCCGCGACATGGGCGTGCGCACGGACGTGCCGTGGCGCGACCTCACGGACCGCGAGCGCGACATCGTCCTGCACGCTCCGCCGGACAAGCACCACATGGTCTACCAGATGAAGACCGGCGAGTCGGGCGAGATGGATTTCACGTTCTTCAACGCCGTCTACACCGTCGAAAACGCGCTCAAGAACGTCAAGGACGAGAAGGGCATGAAGCGCGTCGCCAAGTTCCTCAAGGAAAGCCCGTGCCCCGAATGCGGCGGCACGCGCCTTTCCGAAAAGGCCCGTGCGCCGTTGCTGCGCGGGATTTCGCTCGACAAGGCCTGCGCGATGACGCTCTCCGAGGCAGAGGAGTGGGTGCGCGGCGTGCCGGGCTCGCTCCCCGCGGAGATGCGTCCGATGGCCGAGCGCATCTGCGAGTCGTTCCACGACACTTCCCGCAGGCTGATCGAGCTCGGCCTCTCGTACATCGCGCTCGACCGTCCCGCCTCCACGCTCTCGACAGGCGAGCGCCAGCGGATGCAGCTCGCCCGCGCGGTGCGCAACCGCACGACCGGTGTGCTGTACGTGCTGGACGAGCCGTCGATCGGCCTGCACCCGTCGAACCTCGAAGGGCTGATCGGCGTGATGGACGACCTCGTCGCCGACGGCAATTCCGTCGTCCTCGTCGACCACGACGTCCAGGTCCTTTCCCACGCGGACTGGATCGTGGAGCTCGGACCCGGCGCAGGCGCGTCCGGCGGCCGCGTAGTCGCGCAAGGAACGGTGAAGCGGATTTGCGCCGATCCGGAGTCCAGGATCGGGCCGTTCCTTTCCGGACGCGAAACCGCGGCCGACCTCGCGTCCGGCGCCGCCGCGAAGGGAGGAAAATCCGCGAAAGCCGGGAAAACGGCCAAAGGCGCGGCGGAGGCGGGGGAGATTTCGCTTTCCACGACGCGCATCCACACCGTGAAGCCGATGCACGTGTCGTTCCCGAAGGGCAAGCTCTCGGCCGTCACCGGAGTGTCGGGATCGGGCAAGACGACGCTCGTGCTCGAAAGCCTCGTGCCGGGCCTCGCCGCGAGCATCGCGGGGCATCCGCTCCCGGCGCACGTGGAGTCCGTCTCCGCGCCGGGGATTTCGCAGGTGAAGCTCATCGACGCCACGCCGATCGGCGTGAACGTGCGCTCCACCGTGGCGACGTACGCGAACGTCCACGACGAGCTGCGCAAGGCGTTCGCAGCCACGCCGGACGCCAAGGCGCGCAAGCTCAAGGCGGGGGATTTTTCGTACAACACGGGGTCGCTGCGCTGCCCGACGTGCGACGGCACGGGCGAGATAAACCTCGACGTGCAGTTCCTGCCGGACGTGGACGTCCCGTGCCCGGACTGCCGCGGCTCCCGCTACTCCAAAGCAGCGTCGGCGGTGAAGCGCGGCGGCGTGTCGCTCCCCGAACTCATGGCGATGAGCGTTGACGAAGCCGCGGAGGCCTGCGCCGACATGCCGCTCGTGCGCTCGCGCCTGCGTGTGCTGCACGACCTCGGGCTCGGCTACCTGACGCTCGGCGAGGAAACGCCCGGACTCTCCGGCGGCGAAGCGCAGCGCCTCAAGCTCGCGAGCGAGATGGGGCGGGGGCAGGGCGATTCGCTCTTCGTCTTCGACGAGCCCACGATCGGCCTGCATCCGCTCGACGTGCGCACTCTGCTCGGCGTTTTCCGCCGGCTCGTGGACAAGGGCGCCACGGTCGTCGTGGTCGAGCACGACCTCGACGTGATCCGCAGCGCGGACTGGATCGTGGACATGGGCCCCGGCGGCGGCGAAGCCGGCGGGGAGGTGCTTTACGCCGGACCGGCGGCCGGGCTGGCCTCGTGCAAGCGCTCGAAGACCGCGCCCTTCCTGCGCGCCGCCGCGGAACGGCGCCGCCGCTAGCCCGCAAGGAAATACGCATCCGGGGCAATATTCTCTCCGTGGCGCCGCCCCGCGCCTTCTGCTAGAATTGCGCACATGAAATCCACGCACAAGACCGCAGCGGGCCGCGCGCCGCGCGCGCCCAAGCCCTGGGCCGTCATTCTCGCCGGGGGCCGCGGGGAACGCTTCTGGCCGGTCGGCCGCCGTTCCCGCCCCAAGCAGTTCGTCGACCTCTTCGGCGGCAAGACGCTCATCGCGCAGGCCGTGGAGCGCCTCAAGGGCCTCGTGCCGCCTTCGCGCGTGCTGGTGCTCACTTCGGCCGACCTCGTGCC
>JAFUXX010000383.1 GCA_017476965.1 Kiritimatiellia bacterium
CAAGGGCAAGATCGACCCGCTCGAAACCGCGGCCGCAGCATCGGACGAGGCCCCGGTCGGCGCGGCGGCGCACGACGCGGTGATGGCGCTCGTCCAGCTCGGCCAGTCCCAGGAGGCCGCGACGAAGCGCGTCCGCGCGATCCTCGCCGAGCCCGGCGCCCCGGCGGACACCGCTTCCATCGTCCGCAAGGCGCTCGCTTCGCGCTGAGCCGCTCTTTCCTCCGCCCCCCGAAAAAACGAACCGAACCAAGAATCGCGGAAAACCGCAAAGCAAGAGAATGAACAAGGACATAGTCTGCATCGGCGCCGGATACATCGGCGGCCCCACGATGGCGGTAATCGCCCTCAAGAACCCCGGCCGCCGCGTGGTGGTGGTGGACATCAACGAGGCGCGCATCGCGGCGTGGAATTCGCCCGATTTCGATTTGCCCGTGTACGAGCCCGGGCTGCTGGACGTCGTCCGCCAGGTGCGCGGCCGCAACCTGTTCTTCTCGACCGACATCGAAACCGCGGTCCGCGAGTGCGACATCGTGTTCGTCGGCGTGAACACGCCGACCAAGTCTTTCGGCCGCGGCGCCGGCATGGCGAGCGACCTGCAGTACTGGGAGGCCACGGCCCGCGAAATCAAGCGCTTCGCGCGCGGCGACAAGATCGTCGTGGAGAAGTCCACGCTCCCCGTGCGCACCGCGGCGGCGATGGAGGCCATCCTCAACGACCACTCCGAGCACAAGTTCACCGTGCTCTCCAATCCGGAGTTCCTCGCCGAGGGCACCGCGATCCGCGACCTGCTGGAGCCGGACCGCGTCCTCGTCGGCGGGCCGGACGACGCCGACGGCCGCGCCGCGGTCGAGGAGTGCGTTTCGATCTACGCCTCCTGGGTTCCGCGCGAGCGGATCCTCACGACCGGGGTGTGGTCCGCCGAACTCACGAAACTCGCGGCCAACGCGTTCCTCGCGCAGCGCGTGTCGTCCATCAACGCCATCGCCGGCCTTTGCGAGGCCACCGGCGCGGACGTGGACGAGGTGGCCCGCGTGATCGGCGCGGACCGCCGCATCGGTCCCAAGTTCCTCAAGGCCGGCCCCGGTTTCGGCGGCAGCTGCTTCAAGAAGGACGTCCTCAACCTCGTCTACCTCTGCGAGTCCTTCGGCCTGCACACGGCCGCGGAGTACTGGCACGGCGTGGTGAAGATGAACGAACACCAGCAGGAGCGCATCGTCTCCCGTCTCGTGAAGCAGATGTTCAACACCGTGGCCAACAAGAAGATCGCGCTTTTCGGTTTCGCGTTCAAGGCCGACACCGGCGACACGCGCGAAACGCCCTCCGCGACCGTCGCGAAGCTGCTCGCGGAGGAACACGCCAGGATCGCGGTGACCGACCCCAAGGCGATCCCCAACGCGCGCCGCGATCTCGAAGGCGTGCCCGGCGTGGAGTTCTGCGACGGCGAGTACGAGGCCGCCGCCGGCGCGGACGCGATCGTCCTCATGACCGACTGGCGGCACTACAAGGACCTCGACTGGAACCGCATTTTCGAATCGATGCGCAAGCCCGCGCTCGTTTTCGACACCCGCAACTGCCTCGATCAGGCGCGCCTGCGCGAAATCGGCTTCCGTGTTCTCGCGATCGGCAAGTAGGGCGGTCGCCGCGGCGCTCGCCGGCGCCGCCGCGGCCGCCG
>JAFUXX010000384.1 GCA_017476965.1 Kiritimatiellia bacterium
CCGCGCGGCCGAAGGACCGGGCTCGCTCGGCTCGGCCGAGCCGGCCGACCTTTCCGAGATCACCGCGCAGGACCCCGCCCCTGCCGGCGGGCCGGACGATCCGCCGCCCTTCACCGACTTCGGCGGCGCCGCCGCCGACTGCGACGAGGAGGCCGATTTCCTCGCACTCATTTCCGCCCGGTAGTCGCCGGGCGGGTCAAACAAACCAAAGCAACAACCAAGGAGAAAACCAAGCCATGCCAACCGCACCCGCAATCCCACAGAAAGTCACGCCGCCCGAGAACCAGCCCACGCTGGGCAATGTCGTCGGCGCGAACAACTACATCGCCCTGGCGGGCGACGCCGTCCACAAGACGACCGAAAGCCTCGTCGCGCGCGGAGCGATCACCAAGGATCAGGCCGAACTGATCCGCTGGGCGTTCGCCTACGCCAAGACGAACAACCTCAGCCTTGCCGGCGCCGGAGAAGTGTTCGACCTTTCGGCCTCGACCGTGCAGCGCCTTTTCACGGGCCAGTACGGCGCCGACTACGCCGGACCGCTCGCCAAGATCGCCAACGCCCGGCGCCTTGTCGAGGCGCGCAGCACGCGAAAGGACGTGGGCTTCATCGAGACGAGCGTCTGGCGCAGGATCGACGCGGCCTGCACGAGCGCCCTCAACGAACAGATGCCCGTCTTCATCTACGGCCCCTCGCAGATCGGCAAGACGACGTGCCTCCTGGAGTTCGCGCGCCGCCACAACCACGGCACGAGCAAGTACGTCCGGATGCCGGCCGCGTGCACCTTCGCCTTCTTCGTGCAGAGCGTCGCGCGCGCCTGCTTCATCCCCACGAGCCGCCAGACGCGCATCAACGACATGCGCGAGCGCATCGCGCACGCGATCGACTCCAAGAACCTGCTCATCGTCGACGAATTCCACCAGGCGCTCGTCACCGTCGGCCCCCTCGCCGCCACGCAGATCATGGAGTTCATCCGGGAGATCTACGACCGCACGGGGTGCGGCATCGTCCTCTCGGCGACCAACGTCGGAGAGACCGAGCTGGAGCGCGGCGAGCGCGCCGGCATCTACGACCAGCTCCGGCGCCGGGGCATGGTCAAGCTCGTCCTGCCCCCCAAGGCCGGCGCGGCCGACCTGAAGAAGATCGCGGCCAGCTTCGACCTGCCGCCGCCCGAAGGCCGGTATCTCGACGCCGTGCAGTCCATGCTCTCGCAGAGCGGCACCGGCATGTACATCAAATACCTCCAGGCCGCGCACAGCCTCGCCGCCCGCCGCTCGCAGCCCCTCTCCTGGGAGCACTTCGCCGCCGTCTGGGACGGCATGCGCAAACTCGCCTCCGGAGCCCAGGACTGACCGACAACCACCAATACCACACGACCATGAAAAAGCGCATCAGCACCCCCGTCTCCACCATCGAGGACCGCGAAGGCCTCGAACACGCTCTCGGCCAATACGCCAAGCTCGTCCTCGAAGCCGAAGCCCTCGAAGTCGAACTTGCCGAGAAGACGCGCGCCGCCCGCGAGGACTACGAGCGCCGTGCCGCCGTCCTCGCCAAGCAGACCAAGCGCCTCTTCGGCGACATCAAGGACTAC
>JAFUXX010000385.1 GCA_017476965.1 Kiritimatiellia bacterium
CGCCGCCGAAGTCGCGGAAGCCTCGACGGAAGACCTTTCGGAGGACGCCGAGCGCCGCGCCGCGGAGCACGCCGACCTGCCGTCGCTCGCCGCCATCCGCGCTGCCGCCCACGCAGCCGGCATCGACGACGCGGACCCGCAGTACCAGTTCTCCAACGAGGGCGCGTACCTCGAAGTCAAGACCGTCCACACCGAAATCGGCGGCGTCGAAGTCTCCGAAGTGCTCAACACCGCGCTGCGCAACCCGGAGAATCCCGAGCTCGCGAAGGCGTCGTTCGAATTCCTCGACATCGACTCCATCGGCTCGCAGATCGGCTCCGAGATGAAGCGCACGGCCCTCATGGCGATCGCCCTTTCGACCGTCGCGATGCTGATCTACATCGGCTTCCGGTTCGAGTTCGGCTTCGGCCTCGGCGCGATCGTCGCGCTCGTGCACGACGTGCTCATCACCATCGGCATCTTCGGCGCGCTGCCGTTCCAGTTCAACCTGACGATCGTCGCGGCGCTGCTCACGATCGTGGGCTACGGCGTGAACGACACGATCGTGCTGTTCGACCGCGTCCGCGAAGAGCTCAAGCGCGACCAGAAGTCCGCGTTCCCCGACCTCGTGAACCGCTGCGTGAACGCGACGCTTTCGCGCACGGTGCTCACGTCGGTCACGACGCTCATCCCGGTCGTGTCGCTCATCGTCTTCTGCAAGGGCGACATACGCGGCTTCGGCGTGTGCATGCTGATCGGCCTCGTGACGTCGACGTTCTCGTCCGTCTTCGTCGCCTCGCCGGTGATGCTCGCCTGGTACCGCGGCAAGCGGCCCGATTTCAGGGCCAAGGCCTGAACCTGAAAGGAGTCCCGGACGTGACCTCGGCGGTGATAGTGGCTGCCGGCAAGAGCCGGCGAATGGGCGCGAACGTCGACAAGGCGTTCCTGCACCTCGGATCGAAACCGATCCTGTCGTATTCGCTGACGGCCATGGAGGGATGCCGAGAGGTCGACGAAATCGTCGTCGTCGTCCGCAAGGACCAGATCGCCGCGACGCGCGGCATCGTCGCCATGTTCGGCTGCCGCAAGGTCCGCGCCATCGTGAACGGGGGGCTCAACCGCCTCGGCTCGGTGCGCAACGGCCTCGCGGCGACCGACCCGGACGCGACGATGATCCTCGTGCACGACGCCGCCCGCCCGCTGGTGACGCCGGAACTCGTTTCCAAGTGCATCCGCTCGGCGATCGTGTTCGGCTCCGGCGTGGCCGCGTCGAAAATCTACGACACGGTGCGCATCTCCGAAAAAGGCACCGTGATCGAAGGCGACGCCGACCGCGACAAGCTCTGGGCGGTGCAGACGCCGCAGGCGTTCCGGGCGGACCTGCTCCGCCGCGCGATCGCCGCGGCGCCGGACAAGGACCCCACGATAACGGACGAAGCCTCCGCCGTGCGCCTGGCCGGCGCCGAGGTCCGTCTCGTGCCGTGGGGGTTCCCGAACATCAAGATCACGGTTTCGGACGACCTGGCCGTCGCTTCGCGCTACCTGCGCCTCTAGCCAAATGGCGGCGGATCGCAAAATCGCGGTTCTCGGCGACATTCACGCCAATCTCGACGCCCTGCAGGCCGTTCTCGCGGACGCCAAGGCGTACGGCGCCACGGAGTACCTCTGCGTGGGGGACGTGGTCGGCTACAACGCCTGCCCCAACGAGTGCTGCGAAATCGTCCGCTCGCTCGGCGCGCCGACGGTCTGCGGCAACCACGACCGCTACAGCGCGTTCGGCGAATCGCTCGAAGAGTTTTCGCCCCTGGCGGCCGTGATGGTGAAGTGGACGCGCGAAACGCTCTCGGCGGAGAACGCCGAATGGCTGCGCTCGCTCCCGTTCACCGAAGTCGTGCCCGGCGGCATCACGCTCGTGCACGCGACGCTCGACGATCCGGAGGCCTGGGGCTACGTGTTCGACGACCTCGACGCCGAGACGTCCATTTCCTACCAGAAGACGCAGATCTGCTTCCACGGCCACACCCACGTGCCGGTCGCGTTCGAAATGCACCACGGCAGGGTGTCGCGCCTCGCGCCCGGCACGTTCCGGCTCGAAGCCGGCCGCAAGTACTTCCTCAACACGGGGTCCGTGGGACAGCCGCGCGACGGCGACCCGCGCGCTTCGTACTGCCTCTACTCGCCCGGCGAGCGGCGCGTCGAATACCGCCGCCTCGAATACGACGTGCCGGCCGCGCAGCGGCGCATAGACCTCGCGGGGCTCCCGCCCCGGCTCGCCGACCGCCTCGGGGAGGGCAGGTAGCCGCGTCCCGGCCGGCGCGGCGAAACCGCAAACGATTCCAAGGAAAGGAAAATCGCAGTGTTCAAAGGTACGTACACGGCGCTCGTGACGCCTTTCGACCGCTCCGGCGCGGTCGACTACGGCGCGTTGCGCGACCTCGTCGACGCCCAGGCCGCGGCCGGGATTGCCGGCGTGTGCCCGGTCGGAACGACCGGCGAGTCGCCCACTCTCGATTACGAGGAGCACGCGGAGGTGATCCGCAAGACCGTCGAATACGCGGCCGGAAGGATGCAGGTCGTCGCCGGCACGGGCGCCAATTCCACGCGCGAAGCGGTGGAGCTCACGCGCCACGCCCGCGAGGACGGAGCCGACGCGACGCTCCAGATCGCCCCCTACTACAACAAGCCTTCGCCCGAAGGCGTGTACCGCCACTTCGCCGAGGTCGCGGAGGTCGGGCTCCCCGTCCTGCTCTACAACGCCCCCGGTCGCACTTCGCGCGACATCCCGGTGGACGTCGTCCGCCGCCTCAGCGCCCACCCGATGGTGAAGGGCATCAAGGAAGCGGCCGGCGACGCCAACCGCGTGAACCTCATCCGTGCAGCCTGCGGCGACGCGCTCGACATCCTTTCGGGCGACGACGCCCTCACGCTCCCCATGATGGCCGCCGGCGCCAAGGGCGTGGTGTCCGTCGCTTCCAACGTCGTCCCGGCCGAGGTCGTCAAGATGGTCGATCTCGCTCTCGCAAACGATTTCGCCGGGGCGCTCGCGATCCACACGCGCCTGCTGCCGCTCTTCTTCGACCTGTTCGTCGAGGTGAACCCGGTGCCCGTCAAGGCCGCGATGGCAATGCTCGGCACGGCGCTCGAAACGTACCGCCTGCCGCTTTGCGAGATGCGCCCGGAGAACAGGGCCAAGCTCGAAGCGACGGTTCGCAAGCTCGGCCTCCCGGTCCGCGAATCCGCCGCGGCCCGCGCTTGACACGGAGACACGAGCGATGGCCAAACCGACAGCCAAGAAAACCTCGAAACCGGTTCCGCGCGTCA
>JAFUXX010000386.1 GCA_017476965.1 Kiritimatiellia bacterium
GGCGGGAACCGCGGCCGGAAGCAGATCGGGGCGTTGCGGAACGGTGAAATCCATGAGTCCCGGATTCCGGATCCGGCGCGCCGGCGGGGGGGCCGGGCCGCGGCCCGGACGCGACGCCACCGGAAGGGTGTCGAGCATCGAGCGGGCGAGCGCCAGCTGGGAACGGGCGCGCACGAGGTTGTGCTCCGGGTAGGCGGTGTGGAAGTAGTGGTCGCCGTCGAGGTAGTCCGCGAGGAAGCGCGAACCGGTTTCGAGCGTGATGGCGACGCCGGCGTTGGCGAGGAGCTTCGTTTCGGCGGGGAGCAGGAAGTTGCCGGCCTGGGAAACGAAACCTTCGATGAGGGCGTCGTACATCTCGCGGCGGACGGCGATCGTGGAGACGTCCTTTTCGTCCTCGGGGCGGTCGCACGTCATGGAGCGCATGAGGTCGCCGAAGTCGTGCAGCGAAAGGCCTGGCATGCAGGTGTCGAGGTCGATCACGCAGACCGCCTTTTCAGTCGCCGGGTCCATGAGCACGTTGGAGTACTTGGCGTCGTTGTGCGCGATGCGCTCGGGGAACTCGCCGCGTTCGAACGCTTCCTGGACCTTGAGCGCCTCGGCGCGGAGGGCGAGGAAGGCGTCGACGTCGGCCTTGACGCCTGCGTAGCGGCCGGCGGGGTCGTCCGCCGCGGCCTTTTCGAGGTTGGCGAAGCGCTGCCGGGTGTCGTGGAAAGCGTGGATGGGCTCCCAGAGGCGGGGGGAGGGGAAGTCCGCGAGCAGCCACTGGAAGCGGCCGAACGCGGCGGCGGCGGCGCGGGCCTCGTGAGTCGAAGTCGCGCGGAGGCGGCCTTCGGCGTGGTCGATGTAGCGGTAGAGGCGCCAGAAGCCGACCTCGCCGTCCACGCCCATGCCGCCGTCCGCCGTGCGGATGAAGTGGATGTGGTCGCGGGTGGGGTCTTCCGAGCCGACGTCGAGGCTCTTGCCGCCGAGGTGCGCGGAGATCCGGAACACGTTTTCCATGACGCCCGCGTAGTTTTTGAACACGTTCTTGTTCAGGCTCTGCAGGACGTAGCGGCGCTTCTGGCCGTAGATTTCCGCGTCGACGAAGAACGTGCGGTTGATGTGGCCGCCGTAGCACTCCTCGCTGCCGAGGAAACGGGCCTGGGGAAGAAACGCGGCGAAACGCTCGCGGAGACGTGATTCGGGAACTGGATCCATTTTCTTGTCTTTGTTGTTCGGACTGGAAATCTTCTAGACGGCGGCGGCCGCGCGCTTGGCGGCGAGCCAGCGCGGAAACGCCTCGGCCCACGGGGCGGGGTTTTCGGGCGCCCATTCGGAAAGGCGGACGGAGCGGCGCACGAGGTCGCGCCCCTCGGCGAAACCGGAAAGGTCGCCGAGGCCGACGAGCTGGGCGATCGCGTTGCCCGTCGCGGCGCCTTCGTCGGGACCGCAGACGAGACGCGCGTCGAGGGCGTCCGCCGCCATGCGGCAGTGCATCGCGTCGCGCGTGGCGCCGCCGATGACGTGCAGCAGGTCGCGGCGGACTCCGGTGATGGAGCGCAGCTCGCCCCACACTTCGCGGTAGCGCATCACGACGCCCTCCATCGCCGCGCGGTAGAGCTCCCCGCGCGTTTCGGGGACGGGCTGGCCGGTGAGGCGCGCGAACTCGGCGATCTTGGCGGGCATGCCGCCCGGGGACTGGAACGGGGCCCAGTCCGGGTCGACCAAAGTGCGGAACGGGGCGGAAGCCTCGGCGGCGTGCATGAGGTCGTCCCACTCCGGGGCGGCGCCGCCGTCCTCCGCGGTCCAGGCGCGGCGCAGCTCCTGCACCATCCACATGCCGGTGCAGTTCTTGAGGAAGCGGAACTGGCCGTTGGCCGCGCCTTCGTGCGTCCAGTTGAGCTCGTACGGCGCGTCGCCGCGCATGGGCTCCGGGGTTTCGATGCCGAGCAGCGCCCACGTGCCGGTCGCGAGGTACGCCCAGTCGCCGCCTTCAGCGGCGGGGACGGCGGCGACGGCGGAAGCGGTGTCGTGCGAGCCGACCGCGATCACGGGGACGTTTTCGAGGCCGGGGA
>JAFUXX010000387.1 GCA_017476965.1 Kiritimatiellia bacterium
GCCGGGATTTCGGAACCCGTCGCAACGGGGCGCAGCGTGCCGTTCGCGATGCGGATCGTGCGTCCGGCGGCGTAACCGCCGCCGAAGGCGATGCCGCCGATTTCGGCGACGGATCCGCCGAGGTCGATCGTGCAGTTGGCGGTGGCGCCGGCGAACGTGTCGTCCGCGCCCGGGAGCTGCGTCGCGGGCGCGAGCGCGGACGTGGCGGGATTGACGACGCTCCAGTTGGCCACGAGGCCCCAGTCGCCGGACGCCCCGCCGGTCCAGACGTATGTTTCCGCGGCGGCTGGCGGAGCGAGGGCGGCGCGCGAGAGCGCCTTCATTTCGCCGTTCGTCAAGGCGATCTCGAACCCGTTGAGGACCGCGGTGCGGGATTTTTGCGTGTCAACGTTGAGCGCGTAGACGTGGTCGGAGTACGTCGCGAAGCTCACGTAAGCGGCGTCCGCCCCCGAAACGGTCACGGTCTGCGGCACCGCGGCGGCGAGGCGCGCGATGCGGTTCGTCCAAGGAGTCCAGAGCGATTCCTTCGCGCCGGGGTACGGCCACGAGGCGTAGAGGTGCACCTCGCCCGCGCCGCGCTTCTTCACCACGAAGCCGTCGGCGTCCGGCTCGGCGTCCATGATCGCGGCATCGCCGCCGCGGTCGAGCACCGTCGCGTCGACGAGCGGACGCAGGTCGCCGCCGTTCACGAGGTCGGAGACCGCGTAGTCCGTCTGCTCGCGGTCGACGCGCGTGGAGAACTGCGGCACCGCCGCGACGAGCGTGCCGCCGCCGCTCACCCATTCGTCGAGCGCGGCGAGGAGCTCGGGCGACATCGTGTTCCAGCCCGGCAGGACGAGCAGCTTGTAGCGCGCGAGGTCGGAGAGGCGCGTTTCCTCGTCGACCGCGACGATGTCCACCTGCCCGAATGGCGATCCCGCGAGGAAGCGGTTGTTGAACTGCCCGAGCGCGTCTTTTGGAAGCGGGAAGAACAGGTCGCGCACGCGGCGCCAGCCGGATTCCGCCGGGCCGGTCTTCCAGCGCGAATCGGCGGCGGAGTTGTCGTGCTGGGCCCAGATCGTCTGGTTGTCGAGCCCGACGTCGGCGTCGTTGGCGCCGATCGCGAGCGCGATGGAAGTTTCGGGCGTGCCGGGGTCGCGCGGATTCTTGCGGCTCCAGTCGTAGACTTCGCGCACCGCGGCGCGGTAGCGCCTGGGGTAGGCCTCCTCGTACCCCTGCCGGTAGGGATTCGACGAGGTGTAGACGCCGAAAACGCCGAGGTTGTGCGTGTCCGAAAGGTTTTCCTTCGTGATTCCCGTCGCTGACGAGAGCGAGTTGCCGCCGCTTTCGAGGATCATCATCGACGTGCCCATGAGGTACTGCTGGAAGAGGCCCACGACGAGCGACGCGTACTTTTCGGGCGTGTTGTACGGGATGCCGGTCGTCTGCCACTCGTGCGCGAGCCATCCGCCCCAGAATTCCGGTCCCCATTTGCGGGCCGCGCCGCGCATTTCCGCCGTGGCGTACGCGAGGTTGGCCGCGCCCATCGCGTAGAGTTCGGCCATCGCGTAGTCCATGCCGCCGGCGAGCTCGTACGTCGTGAGCGGCGCGCCCGAGGTGGTGTAGATCCAGTCCCAGGTGTTGTGCATGTTCCTGACGTAGGACGGCACCTTGACGTCGGTGAAGTAGCGCCGGGCCTTTTCCAGGTCCAGGTCCATCGGGATGCTCCCGGCGGAGGACCGCCCCTGGTAGAGGTAGCTCGCGTATTCGCCGACGCTGTTGCGCAGGTAGTGGCCGGGGTACGCCTCGTCCAGCGCTTCGATGTTGGCGCGCCCGAATCCCGACGGCGCGTAGATGTTCATGAGGTACACGCCGTTCGCGTTGGCCTGCGCGCGGAAGGCGAGGTTCGTCATGTTGTCGTTGCCGTTGCTCCACGCGCACATGAGGTTGCCTTCCTTTCCGGAAGACAGGTCCCGCGCCATCGAGTACCCGTACCACGAGTAGACGACGTGGCCGAAGAGCGTTTCGCCGTCGGGAATCGGAGGCACCAGCGTCGTTTCGCGCGGCTCGACGACGAGCGTGCCCTCCGCGTCGCCGTCCTTGCGCGTCATGACCTTCACCTTGAATTCGACCGGTTCCGGCTTTTCGGCGAAGCGGCGGCGGAAGCGCGGCTGGTCCGTGGAGTACGACTTGCCGTCCACCGTCCAGACGTAGTTGGTCCCCGAGGCTCCCGTGACCGACGCGAACGCCGAGCGGTTCGCCTTGTCGGCCCGGCCGGAAAGCATGGACGCGTCGAGGCGCGCGCCCTTCCAGACTTCGATGCCGATTTCGCCGGCGGGGCGCGTCCCGTTGTGGAGGAACCAGGCCGCGCCGTTGCCGTTCGCGCAGTGGAAGCGCAGCGAGGATACGTCGAGCCCTTCGATCGAGAACTTGAGCTCGAACGGGGCGGACGGCGCGAGGCTCCCGAGGTCGCCCCACGCGGCGTTCACCTGGTTGAGCAGTTCGCTCGTGCGGGCGCCGTCCGTCACGTACAGCTGGTCCGGCTTAGACCTCAGCGACCAGTGCCAGCCGTCGTACGTCGACGCGACGGGTTTTATCCAGATCGAAATCCAGCCGTCCTCGACGTCCGCTTGCGAAATCGCGGAGCGCGGTATGGGCGCGTCGATCGGGGCGGGGGAGGGCAGCGAGGCGATGACCGTTTCGGCGCCTGCGGCGGCGGCGAAAGCGGCGGCGCAGAGCGCCGCGGCGCGCTTGCAGACGGAGCGGGACCGGGGGAAGTCGGGCGAAAAGCGAGGTTTCATGCCAAGATTGTAGCGCAAAAAAAGAAAAGCGCGGCACGTGAAATCGCGCACCGCGTTGTTTTATTGGGTGTAAAGGCGGGGCGGCCGGCGGCCGCCCCGCGCGCCGGAGCGGGCGCTACGGCCCGACGACCTCGACGCCGCCGAGGTACGGGCGCAGGACTTCCGGCACGACGACCGATCCGTCCGCGCGCTGGTACTGCTCGACGATCGCGGGCAGCAGGCGCGAAGTGGCGAGGCCGGAGCCGTTGAGCGTGTGCAGGAACTCCGTCTTCTTCGTTTCGGCGCGGCGGAAGCGCATGTTGCCGCGGCGGGCCTGGTAGTCCATCGCGTTGGAGACCGAGGAGCATTCCTTGTAGACGCCCATCGACGGGATCCACAGCTCCACGTCGTACGTCGTCGCCATGGACGCCGAGCAGTCGCCCGCCGCGAGCTTGGAGAGGCGGTAGTGCAGGCCGAGGCCCTCGACGAGCGCGCACGCCTTGCGGACGAGCAGCTTGAGCATGTCGTCGGACTGCTCCGGCAGCGTGTACGCGAACATTTCGACCTTGTCGAACTGGTGGCCGCGGATCATGCCGCGCTCCTCCTTGCGGTAGGAGCCCGCCTCGCGGCGGTAGCAGGGCGTGTAGGCGAACATCTTGAGCGGCAGGTCCCTCTCCTCGAGGATCTCGCCGCGATGGAGGTTCACCAGCGCCGTCTCGGCCGTCGGCAGCAGGAACTGGAAGCCCTCCTCCTTGAGGCGGAA
>JAFUXX010000388.1 GCA_017476965.1 Kiritimatiellia bacterium
CCTTCGGAAGACATGGAGAAAAGGCGCGCCGGGCGCCCGAGCATGGAACCGCGGACCGGGAGAAAAAGGGCGGGCGGCCCCTCGCGGAACCGCCCGCCCTGCGGAAATGGTCGGAGTGAAGAGATTTGAACTCTTGACCTTTTGGTCCCGAACCAAACGCGCTACCAGTCTGCGCTACACTCCGGACGTCGCATCGCCTCGCGTTGCAACGGCGCGGAATCATAGCGGCGGGCGGTGGACGTGTCAAGCGAAAAAACGCTTGAATCGGGGCGGCCGTTTCGGGTATCATTTCGCGCGTTTTCACCACCGGAAGGTTTTTCACGAATCCACAACGGCGCGCCGGAGACGGCTCGCGCACAAAACAAGGTCCATCAATGGCACGCAAGATCCCGCTCGAACGGTACCGCAACATCGGCATCATGGCGCACATCGACGGCGGCAAGACGACGACGACTGAGCGCATTCTCTACTACACCGGCGAGAACCACAAACTCGGCGAGGTGCACGACGGCGCCGCGACGATGGACTTCATGGTCCAGGAGCAGGAGCGCGGCATCACGATCGGCTCCGCCGCCACGACGTGTTTCTGGCGCGACCACCAGGTCACGATCATCGACACCCCAGGCCACGTGGACTTCACGGCCGAAGTGGAGCGCTCCCTCCGCGTGCTCGACGGCGCGGTGGCGCTCTTCTGCGCGGTCGCCGGCGTGCAGCCGCAGTCCGAGCAGGTCTGGCGCCAGTCCGAGAAGTACAAGGTGCCGAAGGTCATCTTCGTGAACAAGATGGACCGCGTGGGCGCGGACTTCTTCGGCTGCCTCGAAGACGTCAAGACGATCCTGCACGGCAACCCCGTCCCGGTCGTGATCCCGATCGGCAAGGAAGACGCGTTCGAAGGCGTCGTGGACCTCGTCCGCATGAAGGCCCTCCGCTTCGACGAGAGCTGCAACGGCCTCAAGGTCATCGAAGGCGAAGTCCCCGCCGAGCTCAAGGACCAGGCCGACGAGTGGCGCCAGAAGATGATCGAGAGCGCCGCCGAGACGGACGACGCGCTGCTCGAAAAGTTCTTCGCCGGCGAGGAGCTCACGACCGAGGAAATCATGGGCGCCCTGCGCAAGGCCACGATCGAGCGCAAGATCCAGCCGATGCTCTGCGGCACCTCCTTCAAGAACAAGGGCGTGCAGCCGCTGCTCGACGCGATCGTCGACTTTCTCCCGTCCCCGCTCGACCTGCCGCCCGTCGTCGGCGCGCTGCTCAAGAAGGACGAAGAGGCCGGCAAGGAAGCGCCCGTCCGCAAGCCTTCGGACGACGAGCCGTTCTCCGCGCTCGCGTTCAAGATCGTCTCCGACAAGATGATGGGCAAGCTCGTCTACGCCCGCATCTACTCCGGCAAGCTCGAAACGGGCGCGACGGTCTGGAACATGAGCCGCGACCAGGAACAGCGCGTCGCGCGCCTCGTCCGCATGCACGCCAAGAAGCAGGAAGCGCTCCAGGAAGCCTACGCGGGCGACATCGTCGCGCTCGTCGGCCTCGCCCGCACCCGCACCGGCGACACGCTCTGCGACGAGGACCACCCGATCATGCTCGAATCGATCGAGTTCCCGGCACCCGTCATCTCGATTTCGATCAAGCCCGTCTCCCACGCCGATTCCGAGAAGCTCTCGCTCGGCCTCCAGGCCCTCGCGGACGAAGACCCGACGTTCGTCGTGGCCTACGACCAGGAGACGGAGGAGACGATCATCTCCGGCATGGGCGAACTCCACCTCGAAATCATCGTCGACCGCCTCAAGCGCGAATACGGCGTCGAGGCGCAGGTGAACCCGCCCGAAGTCGCCTACCGCGAAACGATCACCCAGACGGCCGAAGGCCAGTACAAGCACGTCAAGCAGACCGGCGGTTCCGGCCAGTACGGCGACGTCTACCTCCGCCTCGAACCCCAGCCCGCGGGCACCCCGTTCGAATTCGTCAACGCCATCGTCGGCGGCGCGATTCCGGGCGAGTTCATCCCGGCGGTCGAAAAGGGCGTCAAGGCCGCGATGGAGAAGGGACCCTACGCCGGCTACCCGGTCGTGGACCTCAAGGTCACGCTCTACGACGGGTCGTTCCACCCGGTCGACTCTTCGGCGATCGCGTTCGAACTGGCCGCGCGCCAGGGCTTCAAGAAGTACATGCTCGAAGCCAAGCCGCAGCTGCTCGAGCCCGTGATGAACGTCGAAGTGACGATGCCGGAAGACTACTTCGGCGCCGTCTCGGGTTCGATCGGCCAGCGCCGCGGCCGCATCGAGTCGATGGAGGACAAGGGCGGCCAGAAGGTGATCCACGCCCAGGTGCCGCTCTCCGAAATGTTCGGCTACTCCAACACCGTCCGCACCCTCACGCAGGGCCGCGGAGCCTTCACGATGATCTTCAACCAGTACGAGCCGGTTCCCGCCGGCATCGCCAAGGAGGTCGTCGAGAAGCGCCAGAAGGCCGGCAAGATCCGCTAACGGCGGACGGGCCGAAGCCCCGAAATCCGCGCGGCGCCCCAACAGGAGCGCCGCGCGATTTTTTTGCGGTGCGGGCGGCCCGCAATCCGGCCGGATGGATGAAGGGACTGCGCTAGGGCGACGGGCGGCGGGCCTCGTCGTCGCTAAACGTTCGAAGCCGAAGGCGGCGGGGAGGGGCGCTTGTGGAGGGGGAGGGTTTCCGGTAGGATTCGGGGCATGGAAAACCCAGTTCCGTCTTTTGCCGCGGCGCGGTGGAAGTCGGCCCCGGAGGCGGGGCCGTTTTCGACGTCGGGTTCAATGCGACGGGCTTCATCTGCGCCGAAATCGAATGCACGGAGCCCGGAACGATCTGGATCGCCTTCGACGAAATCCTCGACGCGGACGGGCTCGTTTCCGCCGGGCGGCTGACTACAGCCAACGCAGTGCGGTTCGACCTCGCGCCGGGGCGGCACGCCGTCGAGTCGTTCGAGCCGTACACGTTCCGCTACCTCCACGCGTTCGCCGTGCAGGGGCGGTTCGCCGTGTCGGGAGTCCGCGTCCGCACGTACCGCTCCCCGGCGGCGGACGCCGCGTCGTTCCGGTCATCCGATCCCGACGCGGACCGCATTTTCGCAGCGGCGCGCGAAACGTTCGCGCAGAACGCGGTGGACGTGTTCACCGACTGCCCCAGCCGCGAGCGCGCGGGCTGGCTGTGCGACAGCTTTTTCATCGGCCGCGCGTCGGCGCTGCTCACCGGCTCGACGGACCTCGAACGCCTGTTCCTCGGGAACTACGCCGCCGCGGAAAAGTTCGAAGACATCCCCGACGGCATGCTGCCGATGCTCTACCCGGGCGATTCAATCGGAGGGCTGTACATCCCGAACTGGGCGATGTGGTTCGCGATCGAGGCGGCGGAATACCTCGAACGCTCCGGCGACCGCGCGACGGTCGACGCCCTCAAGCCGCGGCTCCTGAAGCTCGTGGAGCTGCTGTGGCGCAAGCGCGGCCCCGAAGGGATGCTGGAGTACCTCGACGGCTGGGTGTTTGTCGAATGGAGCAAGGCCAACGAGTGGGTCGGGGGCGCGAATTTCCCGACCAACGCGACGTGGGCGGCGGTCCTCGACGCCATGGACCGCATGTACGGAATGCCGGAGCTCGCGGCGGAGGCGGAACGCGTCCGCGCGGCGGTGCGGCGCCTGTCGTTCGACGGCGCCTGGTTCCGCGACAACGCGGTGCGCGGCGCGGACGGCGCGCTCGCCGCGGAGGACCACCGCTCCGAAACGTGCCAGTACTACATGTTCTTCTTCGGCGTCGCCACGCCGCAGAGCCATCCGGCGCTGTGGCGGACGCTCCTCGACGATTTCGGCCCCGGCCGCGCCGCCACGGGCAAGCACGCGGAGATCGCGCCCTCCAACGCCTTCATCGGCAATTTCCTGCGGCTCGAACTGCTCTCGCGCGCCGGGCTCGGGCGCAAGCTCTTCGAGGAATCGAAGGGGTACTTCGGCTACATGGCCGCGCGCACGGGGACGCTCTGGGAGATGACCGGCGACGCGGCCAGCTGCAACCACGGTTTCGCGAGCCACGTTGCAGTGTTTTACGCGCGCAATCTCGCCGGGATCGAAAAGACGGATCTCGCGGCGAGGAGGGTGTCGCTGGCGCCGCGGGAATCGCTGCTCGATTTGCCTCTGGAGCATTGCGAAGCGACGCTTCCGCTGCCGGGCGGCAAGCTCGAAATCTCGTGGCGCAAGACGCCCGCGGGCGGTGTGGAGAGAGCGGCCGCAGCACCGGAAGGATGGGTCGTGGAGTGACCGCGCGGCACGCCGCGCGGCGCGGAACCGGGGGAGCCGGGGCGCGCTACGGGGCGGCGAGGGCGCCGTCGTCGTGGGCGACGGGGGCGGCGGCGCTTCGGACCGCTGCGTCGTAGCCGCCGTCGATAGTCCAGGAGGCCATGCCGGCGGGCTGCCAGCCGTGGGTCCAGCCCTGGTACCACGTGATCTTTTTCGGCACGCGCAGCTCGTTGTAGAGCACGGCCAGCGAAGAGGGCGGCGAAACGTAGTCGCCCAGGCCGGCTTTGGAAATTTCGACCGGGCACTTGACGCGGCGCGCGGCGAAGACGGCGTCGAAATACGCCATGTCCGGGAACCAGCACTTCGGGCGGTACGTGGCCGGGAGGCGCCCGAGTTCGGCCTGGCCCGTCCAGTCGCAGCCCCACGTGACGGAGGTCGAGATGCGGGTGGCGGCCGGGACGCGCGCGGCGGCCATGAACGCCTGCCATCCGCCCTGGCTGCCCGCCGCGAGCGTCAGCGACTTGCCGTCCCATTCTGGCAGGGTGGCGACCCACTGCAGCGCGCGGACCGCCCGCAGCGCCATCCCGAGCCAGTAGCTCGTTTCGCGGCTGGAGTTGCTCTCCGGATCGAAGCCGTACTCCATGCCCTGCTTGCGGATCGAATCGAAGAACGCGGTCACGTATTCCTGCCCCTTGCCGAGGTCGAAACCGTGGCCGTTGGATTCGAACCGGATGCGGTCGTGCGGGCCGGAGTCCGGGGCGGCCTGGTCGTTGCGCGACGCGCCGCGGTACGAAACTTCGGCGGGGTAGCGGTTCGTCGCGGAAGCGTCGGCCGGGACGGTCATCCAGCCCGTCACGGGCCGGCCGCCGGCGCAGTCGATCCGGACCGCGTACAGCCGCACCGCGGAGTCGGCGCACGGCGCCGGCGAGAGCTCCGCGCGCACCGGCACCTCGGCGAGGCGCGCCATCTGCGATTCCCAGAATGCGTCGTAGTCGGCGGGTTCGGCACCGGCACGGAGCGTCTCGGGGGCGACGGCGGCGCCGCCCTCGAAAAACACGCGCTTCTCCCAGCGGTGGTTCTTCGGCACGCGCCTGCCGTCGGGCGTCACCACGTTCGCTTCGATGCACACGAAACCGGGCTTGTCCGATTTCGTGCGCACCACGAGCGGCGCGTCCGCCGCCGGCAGCGGCGCGCGGCCTTTTTCGACTACGCCGTCGTCGCCGCGGCGCTCCCAGTCGACGAAGTACGCGCCCGGATCGATGTCGCCCTTTGCGCCTTCGAGGCGGATCTCGAAGACCATCTCCTCGCCGGGGGCGAAGAACGGGCCGTCGTGGCCGGCGATGCGGCCGGAGAGCATCGCGCCGTCCCAGTCCGGCCCGGCGGCGGCGTGGGCGGCGGGTGATGGAGCGGCAAGGAGAGCCAAGGCGGGAAGGAGGCGAAGTGCTTTCATGGTGGCTTCGACCGCAATCCTACACGAACTGCCAGCGCCCCGACAAGCACCGCGGGCAGGATGCCCGCGCTCCCGGGGAGCAGGATGCCCGCGCTCCAGGGGAGGGGGGCTACGCGCGCCAGCGGGCGGCGGAGAGGCAGGGCAGCTTGCTTCCCGGTTCGGGTGGGGCGTAGAAGACCGTCACGAGAGTGCCGTCCGCGGCGGCGACGGTGGCCGGGTAGCCGATGTCGCCGCTCCAGGTGCCGGGCGGGGCGATCCAGAGCGGGGCGTCCTCGAGCCCGGTCCACGTGCGCCCGGCGTCGCGCGAAAACGCGGCGAACACGCCCACGGCGTCGTCGCCGCGGCGCAGGCCGTAGGTGCAGAGCAGGCGGCCGTCAGGCAGGGCGAGCAGGTGCGGCGCGGTCTTGCCGGCG
>JAFUXX010000045.1 GCA_017476965.1 Kiritimatiellia bacterium
GCTCGCCGCCGCGGACATGGCGGAGCGCGCCGCGGAGAACCAGGCCGCGTACGGGGTGCGGTCCGCGTGCTTCGCGCTCGGGCGCGCCCGCGAACTGCTCGAAGTGGCGCACGCGACGTCGGAGAGCTACCGCGAGCACCGGGACCAGACGAAAGACCGCCGCGACGTGGGCGCCGCGATGGACTACGAAGTCTCCAAGGCCGAAGTCGACTACCAGAACGCGCTGCTTTCCGAAATTTCGGCCGCCAACGCCGTGGAAACGGCGCGCGCGTCGCTCTGCCTCGCCCTCGGGCTCGCCGAAAACCCTGACATCGCGCTCGGCGACTGCTCGTTCCCGGAAATCCCCGGAACGGCGGCGGAGCTGATGGAAATCGCGCGCACGAACGCGCCCGCGCTCGCGGCGCTGAAGGCGTCCGCCGACGCCGCGAAGGACTACGTGGACTGGACGATCTGCGACCTCTATCCGAAACTGTCCTTCTCCCTGACGTTCGACGCCAAGGGCGACTCCTCGCCGCTGCTGTGGAACTACGCGGCGGTGCCGGCCGCCGCGCAGAACCTCTTCTCCGCCGGGGCGAAAACGCGCCAGATCGAGGCAGCGGTCGCCCAGCTGCGCGCCGCGCGGAGCAAACTCGCGCAGGCCGAGCAGGAGACCTGGAACGCGATCGTCCTCGCCACGCTCGCGGCGGACAGGGCGCGCAAGTCGCTTTCGGTCGCCGAAACCGCGCTCGACGCGGCGAAGGAGAACTTCGAAGTCGTCGCGAACCGGTACGAAGTGGGCAAGGCGAGCGCGTTGGAGCGCACTGACGCGCAGGTCGCGCTCAGCGCAGCGGAAGCGAGCGTCGTGACCGCGCGGTGCGACTTGCAGGACACGCAGATCCTGCTGGCCCGGATAGTCGGCCTGTAGAGGAGGGGCGTCCGCGCAGCGAACAAGTCCGGGCGAAATGGCGGGGCCGTTCACGATTCTTTCCGAGCAAGGCGTCCTGCCGGGGCGCCTCGCCCGGCGCGGCGTCCTGCACACGGCGCACGGCGCGGTGCAGACCCCGGTCTTCATGCCCGTGGGCACGCAGGGCACGGTCAAGACGCTGGAACCGCGCGACTTGCGCGAATCGGGCGTGTCGATCCTGCTCGGCAACACCTACCACCTGATGCTGCGCCCGGGGGCCGAAACGGTGGCCGCCGCGGGCGGACTGCACCGTTTCATGGGGTGGGACGGGCCGATTTTGACCGACAGCGGCGGCTTCCAGGTGTTCTCGCTGGGGAAGATGCGCAAGATCGGCGAGGACGGCGTGACGTTCCGCTCTCACGTCGACGGCAGGCGCGTGTTTCTGGGGCCGGCGGAGTCCATGGCCGTGCAGCGGGCCCTGGGCTCGGACATCGCGATGTGCTTCGACGAATGCATTCCGTGGCCGTCCACTCGCGAATACGCTTGCAAATCAGTCGCGAAAACCCTATCATGGGCCTCGCTTTGCGCGACCCGTCCCCGGGCGCCCGGGCAGCTTCTTTTCGGAATCGTCCAAGGAGGAGTCTGGCCGGACCTCCGCCGCCGTTGCGCCGAAGGACTCGCGGAAACCGGCTTCGACGGGTACGCGGTCGGCGGCGTGAGCGTCGGGGAGCCCGAGGACGTGCTGTTGCGAGGCGTCGAGGACGGCGTCGCCGCGCTTCCCTACGACCGCCCGCGCTACCTCATGGGGGTGGGGGACAGGTTGCAGATCGTGGAGGCAGTCGCCCGCGGGGTGGACATGTTCGACTGCGTCACGCCCACCCGCCACGCCCGCAACGGTTCGGCCTTCGTCCGGAACGGATCGCTGCAGGTGAAGGCCGGGCGTTTCGCCCGCGACTTCCGACCGGTCGAGGAGGGATGCGCCTGCTACTGCTGCCGCAACTTCACGCGCGCGTACGTCCGCCACCTCCTCAACACGCGGGAAATCCTCGGCGAGCGCCTTCTCACGATCCACAACGTCCACGTCTACATGCAGTTCATGCGCGAACTGCGCGCCTCGCTCGAAAGCGGCGTCTTCCACCTTTTCCGCGCCCGCGCATGGGCCGACCTCCGCGGCTGCCCGCCGCCCGACAGATGAATCCGATTCCACTCCTGCTCGCAGAAGCCCCCTCAGCCGCCCCCGCGCCCGTCGGGGGCCTCGGCTCGTTTCTGCCGCTCGTCATCATTTTCGCGATCTTCTACTTCATGATGATCCGCCCGCAGCAGCGCCGCGAGAAGGAGCGCAAGGCGCAGGTCGCCGCGCTCCGCGCCGGCGCCAAGGTCCTGTTCTGCGGCGGCATGATCGGCACGGTGGAAGAGGTCCGCGCCACGTCCTTCCTGATCCGCGTCGCGAGCGGCGCGACGGTCGAAGTTGTCCGCTCCGCGGTCGAGATGCCGCTGCCGGACGCCCCCGCCGCGGAAGGCGCCGCCAAGGGCGCCGCCGCCGGGCAGGGCAAAGAGTGATTTTAATCCAAAACACACCGACAAAATGAAATCATCGCTTTGGTGGAGATGGCTCGCGATCGCGGTCCTTGCCGTTTCTTCTGTTTTCCTCGCGACTCCGTTCAAGGACAAGATCCGCCTGGGTCTCGACCTGCGCGGCGGCTACAGTTTCACCGTCGAGCTCGACAAGGCCGCGCTCGAAGAGACGGTCCGCGAACGCCATCCCGACGCCTCCGACGGCGAAATCGCCAACTTCGTGGCCGAGGCGGCCGCGTCGGCCGACGACACGGCGGTGGAGATCATCCGCAACCGCATCGACGCGATCGGCACCGAGGAGCCCGTCATCACGAAGGGCAAGAACGGCCGCATCTACGTGCAGATGCCCGGCGCCTCCGAGGAGCAGCGCGCCCGCGCGGAGAAGACGATCCGCTCCGTGGCGTTCCTCGACTTCCGGCTCGTGTCCGCCCGCTCGGCCGAGCTGCGCGCCAAGCTGCTCGACAAGGGCCAGGCGCCGCGCGGCTACAAGATGGCCGACATGGGCGAACGCGGCCCGTGCTACGTGCGCGACCTCTCCGTGCCCGAGCCATCCCCGCGCGAGCTCCGCACGTTCGGCAACCCGCCGCAGGGCTTCGTGTTCATGCTCGAAAAGGACCGCGTCGGCCAGGCGGACGTCTACTACCCGATTTTCGTCGCCCGCCGCGCCGACCTCACCGGAGCCAACCTTTCGCGCGCCACCGTCTCGCAGGACGACATGACGGGCGACATGCAGGTGAACCTGCGCTTCGACTCCGTCGGCACGCGCAAGTTCGCGGAAATCACCCGCAAGAACTGCTCCACCCCGACGCGCCGCGGCCGCCAGCTCGCCGTCGTGCTCGACGGCGTCGTGTACTCGGCCCCCGTCCTCGAAGAGCCGATCACCGGCGGCAACGCCCGCATCCACGGCGCCTTCACGCTCGAAGACGCGACGATCCTCAAGAACGTGCTCAACGCCGGCGCGATGCCCGCGCCGCTCAAGTTCCTCGGCAAGCGCTTCGTGAACCCGACGCTCGGCGAGGACTCGATCGCCGACGCCCGCGTGGCGATCTGCGTCGGCGTCGTCGCCGTGCTGCTCTTCATGCTCCTGTACTACAGGGCGATGGGCCTCGTGGCGGACCTCGCGCTCGCGCTCAACTTCGTGCTGCTCCCGCTCTGCGCCGTCGTCGCCTCCGGCATCCTCTCGCAGATTTCCGGCGACTCGCAGCTCTCCGGCGGCTCGATCCTGCGCCTGCCGGTGCTGACGCTGCCCGGCATCGCGGGCATCCTGCTCTCGATCGGCATGGCGGTGGACGCCAACGTGCTCATCTACGAGCGCACCCGCGAAGAGGTGAAGGCCGGCAAGCCCGGCTATCCCTCCGTGATGGCCGGCTACCAGCGCGCGTTCAGCGCGATCTTCGACGGCAACCTCACGACCGTCCTCACGGGCGTGATCCTGTTCGTCGTCGGCACGGGCCTCGTCCGCGGCTTCGCCGTGACGCTCGTCGCGGGCATCGCGGCCTCGATGTTCACCGCGCTCTTCGTCACCAAGACCGTGTTCGGCACGGCGCTCTCGGAGCAGACCTCGTGGAAGCCGCGGATGATGCAGGCGGTCAAGGACGGCGTCGCGATCCCGTTCGTCGCCAACTTCCGCAAGTACCTCTGCATTTCCGCCGCCATCATCGTCGCCACGCTCGCGGCGACCGGCGTCAAGTACGCCAAGAACCCGGCCAACGTCTTCGCGGTCGACTTCACCGGCGGCGCCCGCGTCTCCTACGCCGTGCGTCCCGCCGCCGCCGCGGCC
>JAFUXX010000389.1 GCA_017476965.1 Kiritimatiellia bacterium
CCCCGCGGCGCAGGCGCCGCGCCGCCCGCGCGGCCTCCCGCCCGAGGCGTTCACCGAGCCGTCGAACTTCCTGTACGTCGTGGACGTCGTCCGCGGCGGCGTGCCGGCCGCGGATTTCGACTGGCTCGTCGCCGAAACGGCCGGGATGCGGCGCTCGCTGCAAGTCGGCGTGAAGGCGGTGCGCTACGAGGCGGGCGACTCTTTCGACCCGCGCGCCGCGGCCAAGTCGATCCTCGCCGGCGAATACGCCGACGCGCCCGAAGCCAAGCTCGTCGTGTTCGTTGACTCCGCGCCGGATATCCCGCCGGTCGTCGCCTCGCCCTACGAAGGGTGGGCGGCGATGGACGCCGGATGGGTCGCGCGCGCCGGAGGCGGCGAAGAAACCGTCCGCGAACGCACCGGCAAGCGCCTGTGGCAGACGCTCGGCGCGCTTTGCGGCGCGGCGTACAGGCCGGAGCGCGAGGCCGTCATGCGCTACTGCCCCACGCCGGAATCGCTCGACGACTGCCTGTCGCACAACTTCCACCCGCTGAACTCCAACTCCTTCGCGACGGTCGCCCGCGCGGTCGGGCTGGACCACATCAGGCTGCGTCCGCGCGCTGAACTCGAAGCGCTCGGGATCGTGAAGCCGCGTCCCCCGCGGCCCGGGAAAAAGCCCGACGCCGCCGCGGAAGGCGGCGACATGCCCGCAGAACCCGAAGCGCCCGCCGAACACGCAGCAGAATGATTCGCCGCGCTCCGCTTTTCGCCGCATTGTTCGCCGCATTGTTCGCCGCGGCCGCGTTCGCGGCCCGCGGCGAAGGCGCCGCCGCGAACGCTGCGAACGGCGAAGCGGAACGGAGCGGCCCGGTCGCAGTCGCGCCGGAAGAGGTGGACGCGTCGATCGAGCGCGGATTGGCGTTCCTGGCGGCGTCCATGAACCCCGACGGCACGTACCCGCGCCGCCACGGTTCCGGCGGCGCGGTGACGTCGCTCGCCGGGATGGCGTTTCTCGCGAAGGGATTCCTGCCCGGCCCCGGACGCTACGGTTCGACGCTCGAACGCGCCGTGGACTGCGTGCTCGACAGGGCGGGGCCGGACGGCTTTCTCGGCGACGCCGAGGGCGGCAACGGCAGGATGTACGCGCACTCGATCTGCACGCTGTTCCTCTCGGAAGTTTCCGGCATGGTCGATCCGGAGCGGCAGAAGCGGATCGACGCCGTGCTGCCCGGCGCCGTGAAGATACTGCTCGACGCGCAGAACGTCCCGAAGAACGCGCAGTTCGAGGGCGGATGGCGCTACCAGCGCGATTCGACGGACAGCGACATGTCCTGCACCGGATGGGCGCTCATGGCGCTGCGCTCCTCGCGCCTCAACGGCGGCGACGTGCCGCCGGAGGCGATCGCGCGCGCCGTGGAGTTCGTGAAGCGCCAGCAGAACCTCGACGACGGCTCGTTCCGCTACCAGGGGCGCAACGGGAGCTGTCCGCTCACGCTCACCGGCGCGGGAATCCTGTGCCTGGAGCTGTGCGGCCGCCACAACGACCCGTCCGCCCTTCACGCCACGCGCCGCCTGCTGGAAATCTACACCGACCTCGGCAAACGCGAAGGGAACAGGTGCTACGGGCTCTACTACACCTCGCAGGGCCTCTTCCAGACCGGAGGCGAAGCGTGGAAGGAGTTCGAAAACTGGATGTACTCCACGTGGATGCCGCGCCAGCACCCCGACGGATCGTGGCGCGAGGAGGAGGACAGCCCCGCGTACAACACCGCCATGATGGTGCTCGCCTTCGCCGTGCCGTACCGCCAGCTCCCGATTTACCAGCGCGATGAAACCGTCGACGAAGACTGACCGCCGCGCCGCCGCGGCAAGGGGCGTCCTCCATGGCGCGGCAAGCGGCGGCTTCACGCTCGTCGAAGTGCTCGTCGCGGCAGCAGTCGGCGCGCTCGCCGTCGCGGGCGTCGGGACCGCGCTTTCGTACGCGTTCAAGGGGTTCGCCTCGGTCGCCGCTCGCGGAGAAAAAACCGCGGTCCGGTCCGCGCAGTTCGACGCCGTGATGAAGCTCCGCGAGGACGTCGCCTGCGCCCTCCCCCCGCCGTCGGCCCGGTTCGCCGTCAACGAAAAGGGCCTCTTCCTCGAACGCATGGTTTCGGCGGATTTGACCGATTCCGGGTTCCTCCACGCGTCGGTTTCCTGGACGCGGGGGCCGGACGGCGGTGCGGTGCGAACGTGCCGGACGCATCCGTGGGACCCGCGCGTTCCGGAAACCGTCTCCTACCCTGCCGAATGGGGCGCGCCGGAAATGCAGGCCGTGTACGCCGCCGACCGTTTGGACGGCACGTTCCCCGCGGGCGTCCAAGTGGACTGGGTCGGTCAGACCGCCTTTTTCCGCGTGAAAGCCGGCGAATGCCGGGAAAACGACGACGAAAGCCGGTCCGGCGCATCCATCCCCGCCGCGGAGGAATACTCCCCGTGAACGCGGATCCCGGTCACAGCCTCCCCGCCGCCGCGACGGAACGGGATTTAGCCGCCGCGACAGGACGCGAATCCGGGGCGAGCCTGATCATCGCGATTGTCGCCGTGGCGACGTTCGTTTCGCTGGCGCTCGGCGCCGGAGCGATCGCCAGAGCGCGGTTGCGAATCGCCGATGCGGCGGAACTGCGCGCCGAACTGGGCCTGAAGGCGGAATCCGCCCTCGCCGAAGCGGTCGAGAGACTCTCGGCGGACACCAACGGCGTGGACCACCTCGGCGAAAAGTGGGCGGTGAAGAGCCTGAAAGCGGCGGAGGACATCGCCGCCGGGAAGAACGGGACGTTCGTGGAAATCACGGACGAAGCGTCCCGCCTCTGCTTCCCCGATTGCGGCCGGCCCGGACTCGCCGCGCTGTTGGCGATTGCCGGCGGACTTCCCCCGGCGGACGCCGCCGGCGTCGCCGAGGCGGTTTTTGCCGGATTCGAAACGATGCCGGAAATCTCCGGCGCCAGTTGCCTGGCGTCGGACGTCGGATGCACCTGCCAAATCTGCGCCAGCCGGCAGGCGGAAAGGGACGGGCGACAAGCGACAGGCGACAGCCGACAGCCGGGAAGCGACGGGCGACAAGCGACAGCCGACAGCCGACAGCCGGGATCGTCGCTGGCGACGGTTGCCGGCGATGTTTCAGGGCTAACTTCCAGTTCCGGCAGCGGGCCGGCGGGTGGCGGATGCCCGTGCCATGCAGCACCGGTCGCGGCGGAGATGCTGCATGCGACGCTGCCGCCGGACGCACCGGGAGCGGAAGCGCTTGCCGCCGCGATGCCGTTTCTGACCGTGCATTCGGGCGGGACGCTCAACCCCAACACGACGACGCGCGAAGCGTTCGAGGCGGCGTCGGTTGCGGCGGGGGCGTCGCCCGCGGTGGCAGAAGCGCTTTGGAACAGGATCGCGGCGCTGCGCGAAAGAGGCGGATACTTCGCGTCCGATTCCCCGGCGGAGGCACGGAGACTCGTGCGCGGGAGCGGCGGCGAACCCACCGCGTCGGAGCTGGCGGTGCTTGCGGCGCTGCAACCGCGGCTCAAAACGGAAAGCGCGGTGTTCCGGATAACGGCGGTCGCGAGAAGCGGCAACACCGAAGTCGCGCGCACCTGCATCTGGGACCGCGGGAAAAAGCTGGTGCTGCACTGGCGCGAGCGGTAAAGCAACGCGGCCAGCCACCGCTTGTCGCGCGTTGCTTGTCGTTTGCCGCCAGCCGCGGGGCGCGGCCGTGACCTCGCGTGTCACTCCCGCAGCGCCGCCGCGGCACCTCCCAGCGAAAAAAAAGGCCGCGCGGATCGGATCGATCCGCGCGGTCCCGAAGAAAAAACCCTGGCAGCGCGCTACTCTCCCGCGGCCGATTGCCGCAGTACCCTCGCCGTTGGGGCCCTTCACTTCCGTGTTCGGAATGGGAACGGGTGTTGCCTCCCCGCCATGGCCACCAGGGAAAAGGAAACGGAAGACGGGTGCAAGACGACCGTACCGGGCCTGTGGCTCCGGGGCGAAGTCGAAGAAGAAGAAAAAACACGCACAAGCCACACGGACGATTAGTACCGGTCGGGTGAGCCCATTGCTGGACTTGCGCCTCCGGCCTATCGAGGTGGTGGTCTTCCACCGTCCTTCAGAGACTTGCGTCTGGGAGATCCTATCTTTGGGTGGGCTTGGCGCTTAGATGCATTCAGCGCTTATCCGTTCCGGACTTGGCTACCCGGCGATGCTCCTGGCGGAACAACCGGCACACCAACTGTCCGTGATTCCCGGTCCTCTCGTACTAGGGAATCTTCCCTTCAAATCTCCAACGCCCGCAGCGGATATGGACCAAACCGTCTCACGACGTTTTGACCCCAGCTCGCGTACCGCTTTAATTGGCGAACAGCCAAACCCTTGGGACCTTCTCCAGCCCCAGGATGCGATGAGCCGACA
>JAFUXX010000390.1 GCA_017476965.1 Kiritimatiellia bacterium
GCCGTCCCCGAACGCCTCGCCCGCGCCACCGGCGGCGTGGCCGTCCCGCCGTCCCGCCTCTCCGAAGCGCTCTCCGGATTCGGCGAGCCGCGGCGCATCGCCCGCGAGCGCACCGAATTCCCGCTTTGGTCGCATTGGGGCGTGTTCGCCCTCCTCCTCGCGCTGTACTGCTCCGAGCTGCTCCTGCGCAAGGCGTCGGATCTCAACTGACTCCCCCGCCGCGCGCCCTGGCGGGTTGCACCGAAAGCAAGGCGTTTTTTCGCTAATCGCGCCTTTTTGGCGTTTCGGCGGCGTGGTACCATTGAGTCGAGGACCCGCAAAATGCCCAAAACACCTTCTTCCGCCCGATTCGCGCTCGCCGCCGCGGCGCTTTCGTTCGCCTGCTCCGCCGGCGCCGAGACGTTCAAATGGAACCCCGACGCCGGGACGTGGGGAGCCTGGCACGATCCGGCCAACTGGTCGATCGCCGGCGAAGGCGACTCCGCTTCGCCCGCCGGCGCCGTCCCCGGCGCGGGCGACAGGCTCTTTTCCGAGCAGACGTTCCGCTTCGACCTCGGCGGCCGCGACGACGCCGAAATCGGCGGTTGGTCGATCGGCAGCTGGACCCAGCGCCACATGTACCTTCGCAACGGCACGCTGAACGTCCACGGCCCGTGGCCCGTCCACGGCGGTCTGATCGACGTCGGCGAAGGCGCGACGCTGCGGTTCGTCCCCGGCGCGTTCTTCATGCCGGGCGCGAGCGACGCCGCGGGCCGCCGCGTCCACGTCGCCCCCGGCGGCGCGCTCGACCTCACGGACGCCGACGTCAACCTCTTCAACGGCGCTTTCGAAGTGGAGCCCGGCGGCACGGCCAAACTCGGCGCGCGCTCGTGGAAGACCTCCTTCAAGGCGAAATTCCGCTTCGTCAACAAAGGCCTCATGGAGCTTCCGCACGGCCTCGGGATCGACGAAGGCAACCTGGGCGGCGCCGTGCTCGCGCTGCATCCCGGTTCCGTGACAAAGATCGCGGGCGACGTCGCGGGCACGCCCAAGGGCGCCGACGTGGACGTCCTCGTCGAGGGCGGCCGCATCGAGATCTCCGGCGACTCCGCGTGGCACGTCGGCACGGGCTTCGTCCAGACCAACGCCACGGTGCAGATCGACGTCGCCCCGCGCACTTTCGCCGACCTTTCCGCTCTCGAATGGGGTCCCGGCACGACGCTGGATCTCACCGGCGAAGGCTTCCTCGCGCTCGGCGCTTCGCGACCGGCGAAAATCGTCGCCGCCGACGCCCGCCGCGTCGTCTCCCCGGATTCGGACCAGTACCGCAAGCTCACCAGTTTCGCGGACGCGCGCAAGATCAAGTTCACCGTGGAAGGCGATTCGGCCAACCGCACGTGGTTCGTCTTCTACCCCGAGCGCTGCACCAATTTCGTCAAGAGCGTCACCTACACCTTCCCGCAGCCCGAAGCCGGCCGCGCGGACGGCCGCTGGAGCGTCTCGACGTCCCTGCCCTACTTCCACCGCCGCTACCCGGCCGACCCGCTCCGCCGCCCGTTCTCCGTCGAGGCCAAGGTCGAAACGCGCGACGGGCTCGTGTTCTCCACCAACCTCGTCGTCAACTTCAACCAGAACCCGATCGGCAAGCCAGCCCCCAACGAGGAGGTCATGATCGGCATGGTGAGCTACGGCCCCGGACGCGAGCGCTACGAGATGATCACCAACGACCTGGCGAACCTCTACGTCCGCTGGAACGCCCACACGCAGCTGCTGCCCGAAAAGGCCAACTCCGAGATCATGCCCGACTGGCTGGAGCAGGCCAAGAAGCGCCGCATCCACTGCATGACGATCTACGGCACCACCCCGCCCGACCTGCGCGAGCGCATCAAGCAGACCTGGGGCGACCTCTACCTCGGCAACAACGTCGGCGAGCGCACCGGCTTCCTGTACGGTTCGCCGCCGGAAATGAAGGGGCCGACGGACCTCGACCTCGACCAAGCGCGCGAGTGGTTCGTCTGCAAGTTCCTGCACGGAATGCAGCGCGGCATGGTGCGCGGCGCCCCCGGCGAAAACCCGTTCTTCTTCTCCACGTCCGGCGCCGCCGCGGCGGGGTACGAAATGCAGGGCGGCGTGGACTACGTCTGCAACGAGCTCTACGCCGTCGGCTGCCTCGACCTCACCTACGCCCAGAGCGAAGCCCGCGGCGCCGCCCGCCGCTGGGGTCCGGAGTGGTGGTGCGGCTGGCTCGCGCACGAGTGGCAGACGTTCGGCATCCCGTACGACGACCCCGCCAAGTCCGCTTCCCTCGAAGCCGGCATGAAGTCGCTCTGGGTCATGGGCACCTCCCTCATGTGCCTCGAAAGCGGTTCTTCCGGCACCCAGGCCCACCCGCACACCTGGGGCGTGCCCGAAGACCGCCGCAAGACCGGGTATTCCTACGACGAACAGCCGCCGACGATGTACCGCGACACCGTCCGCCGCGTCCACCTCTGGCAGAAGGAACACCCCCGCGCGGCCGGAACGCCCGACACTTCCATCGCGCTCGCACTCGGCTGCAACGACGGCTACATCGGCAGCACCGCGTACACCGCTTCGCGCCCCTTCGCCCAGCACGCCAACTTCGCCGCGCACGCGGAGGACACGTGCGACATCTGGAAGCCCGGCGAAAAGATCAACGTCTGGGGCGCTTCCCACCCGGAGAACACCTGGTACCACACGCGCCGCGGCGTGTTCCGTTCGCCGGGCACGTCCAACGTCTGCGGCACCCCGTTCGGGCAGGTGGACGTCGTCCTGCTCGACGACGAAATCCGCCTCGCGGACATCGCCCGCTACAAGTTCATCGTCTTCGGCGGATGGAACACGATGAAGCCGCCCGCCGCCGCGGTCCTCCGCCGCTGGATGGAAGCCGGCGGCACGCTGCTCTGCGCCGCGCCGCAGCTCACGACCCGCGTCGACCGCGACTTCCTCGGCTACGCCGTCTCAGACCTCCTCTCTCCCCTCCCCTGGCTCCGCTTCACCGGATTTTCCGAGGCCGACGAGTTCTTCCGCAACGGCCCCGCCGAAGTGGAAGGCCTCACGCGCTTCGGGCGTCCGGCCGCGAACGGCCAGCCCGCGGTGCGCGGCAAGTGGAGCAAGACCAAGGTCCGGCTCGTCGATTTCGAGACCGCTCCCGGCCGCCCCGCCGGCGAAACCGTCGTCTCCGCCGGCGAGAAACCGCTCGTCGTGCGCTTCCCCGTCGGCAAGGGCTGGTTCTACCTCTTCGCCTCGCGCGATTTCCCCGTCGCCACCGGCGAAACCGCCTCGCTCTGGACAGACCTGATCTACGCCCTCGCAGATTCGGTGCCGCAGCGCATGACGCTCGAACCGCTCGAAGCCGTCAACGACAAGGGGCGCGGCGACGGCCGCCGCTTCTTCACTTTCGCCGCGTACCGCGACAAGGCGTACCTGCTCAACCTCGACTGGCAGAACTCCCACCGCGTCCGCGTCAAGTTCGCGGCTCCCGGCGGCGACGTCCGCTCGGAGGACGTGGAACTCGCTCCGCTCGAAATCCGCGAGTGGCCGCTCCGCTGACCCGGACCGGTTCCCAAGCCGCCGCGGGCGCCGCGGCGGCGTTGACTGCGGCGGGGCGCGGGAGTATCCTCCCTCCCCGCCGCGATCATCGCGGCGGGGGAAAGCCACAGGATGACACTCGGACGACCGCTCGACGCGGAAGAGCGCCGCGTTTCGCAGCGCAACTACGGCCGGTTCTGCCTCGTGAACGGGGCCAGCTACATGTGCCTCGGCGAGAACGTTCTCGTCCTCTTCGCCGCCCAGCTCGGCGCGCCGAACGCCGTGGTCTCGCTCCTCGGCGCGATGCTGTACGTCGGCTACGTGATGGTCCCGCTCGGCGTCCGCCGCACGGCCAAGCGCGGCGCCGCCGTTTCCCAGGCCGATTTCTGGGTCGCCCGCAACGTCGCCGCGCTCTTCACGGCTTCCGCGGCCGCCGTCGCCGCGTTTTCTCCCCCCGCTTCGTGGGCGATGCTGCTCCTCGGCGCTTTCGTCTTCTACGGCTGCCGCGATGCGGGGTGCGTGCTCGCGACGCCGCTGCTCGGCGACATTTCCACGCAGGAGGAGGCGCCCGACCTGATCGGCTCCGCCCAGGCGAAGTTCAACGTTTCGGCGGTGGTCGTGCTGGCGGCGATCACGGCGGCCACGACGCGCTGGAGCGGGCGCGGCGCGCTCGCCGCGATCATCGTCGTCGGCGCTTTCCTCGGCGTCACCTCTTCGACGTTCCTTCGCGGCGTGCGCGAAACCGGCAAGGTCATGGAGTCGGCCCGGGAGCCTCTCGTCCCCGGCATGCGCGAAGCGGTCGGCAACCGCGATTTGCGCCTCCTCTCCGTCGCGTGGGGGCTCGCGAACTGCGGCATAATGCTCCTCATCCCGATTTCCATGCTCGCGCTGAAGCGCGGTTGCGGGTTTTCGGATTCGCGGGCCCTGGTCTGCTCCTGCGTCCAGTTTCTCTCCGGATGCTTCTTCTCGGTGGCGAGCGGTCCTCTTTGCCGCAAGTTCGGCCCGCGCCGCGTCCTGTTGGCCACAACGGCCGCGATGCCCTTCGTCCCGGCCTTCTGGTTCTTCGCCCCGTCCGGCGGCACCGCGGCCCTCGCGGCCGGCATCGTCCTCTTCGCGTGGCTCGGCGCGCTCAACGTCCTCGTCGGGAACGTTCCGCAGAGCTACTTCCTGCTCGCCTGCCCGGACAAGCGCAAGCAGGTCGCGGCGTCCGTCGCCGTGTGCCTCGCCTACGGCGCCGCCGCCGGCGTGTTCTCCTCGGTCCTCGGCTCCTGGCTCGTTTCGGGCTCCTCGTCGTGGTCCTCCGGCTTGGGCGCCGCGTTCGCCGGTTCGCTCGGGCCGTTCCGGCTCTACTTCCTCCTCGTGCTTCCCGTCATCGCTGCGGCGATCGTCTCCGCCTTCCGCCTGCGCACTCTAGTCTACGCGTACAAGGAGGCGCACGGCGAGTCCGGGCTGCGCACCGCGATCGCTCTCGGCCACCACCGCAAGCACTGAGCGGGTCCCGCAGTCCCCGCGGCGCGCCGCTTCCGGCGCGGCCCTGCAACAGCCGTGTAGCCGCCCGGCAACACCGTTTTGCACCGCAAAATCATTGCACATACGGCAGGATATGCTAGAATCGCGGCGATTTGAAGGACATGACCGCAAACAAGCCGAAACGGCCCCCGAAGGTCGCAGTGCAACAATCCAACGCCTCGAAGCAAGTCCTCGTCGCGCTTTGGATGGGCAGCGACTTCGGCCGCGAGGTGATGGAGGGCATCCACGACTACATCCGCAAGTCGGGCGCGTCGTGGCGCATCCGCTTCGCCGACACCAAGGGATACTTCCTCAGCGCCGTGCTCTGGATGCTCCGCTCCAAGCGCCTCGACGGCGTGATCTCCTTCTACCGCGACAAGTCGATCGCCAACGAGCTGCGCCTCGCGCGCGTCCCCATCGTCCACGAGGGCGACCTGCGCGGCTACGACGACCTCCCGGATTTCTCGGGCACCAATTTCGTGGGCCGCGTCTCTCTTGACGCCGATGAGGTCGCGCGCGCCGCTGTCGATCACCTTTTCTCCCGCGCCGGCTTCCGCGCCGCAGGGTTCGTCGAAAACTACTTCGACGGCGGCTGGTCGCACCGCCGAGGCGACGCCATCGTGGCGGAGTTTTCGCGGCGCGGCGTTCCCGTGAGCCGCTTCCTGCACCGCGGCACGGTCCACGTGGGCCCGGACAACCCCGGCCCCGATTTCGCCGGACTCGCCGCCTGGCTGCGCGACCTCCCGAAGCCCGCCGCCGTCGTGGCGGCGAACGACGCCGTGGCGGACGACGTGATCCGCATCTGCGAGGAGGAGGGCATCGCCGTCCCGCGCGATGTCGCGGTCCTCGGGATGGACGACAACGCGGTCCTATGCCAGCACTCCGAGCCGAACATTTCGAGCGTCCACTTCGACGGCCGCCGCGCGGGCTACCTCGCGGCGCAGATGCTTTCCTCGATGATGGACGGCCACCCCGCCCCGCCGCGCGACTCGGTGCGCTACGGCATCACGGCCGTCGTCGGCCGCGCCTCCACCGCCACGACCCCCTCTCTCGCCGAAGTGGTGCAGAAGGCGCTCGACTACGTGGACGCCCACGCCTGCGAGGGCGCGTCCCTCCCCGAAGTGGTGCACCACTGCGGCTACTCGCGCTCGCTCGTGACGCGCCGTTTCCGCCAGACTACCGGCATGAGCGTCGAGGAGGCGCTGCGCCGCCGCCGCCTCGACGAAGCGAAGCGCCTGCTGCGCGAGACGAACGAAACCGGCGAAACCATAGCCGCCCGCTGCGGCTACGAAAGCCCGTGCGCCCTGCGCCGCGCCTTCCGGCGCGACGAAGGCAAGACCATGTCGGAATACCGCGCCGCCGCAAGTTTCAACGCAAAGGCGCAGAGACGCGGAGAAGCGCAGAGATGACCGAGAACGAAATCAGCAAAGAAGTGCTGGACGCCGCCATCGCCGTCCACAACGAACTCGGAGGCCCGGGCTTGCTGGAGTCGTACTACGAAATGGCATTGGCTCAGGAACTGCATTGAACAACAATACGAAACCAAAGGAATCCACAATGAACAAAAACACGATTACAGCGGCTCTCTCCGTCACGCTCTGCGCCTTGGTGCATTCCGCCAGCGCCGCGACGGTGACGCTCGCGCCTCCGGCCGGCACCACGACCAACGTGCTTCAGGTCTTTTCCGGCGACACGGCTCTCGTCGTCGCCGGCCCCGGCACGGTTTCGCTCAGCGCCGCCAACTCCCACACCGGCGGCACGACGCTCTCGGGCGGCACACTCGCGCTTTCCGGCGACGTCCCGGCCTCCGGCCGCTCCCAAATCGGCACCGGCGCCCTGACGATCACGGGCGGCACACTGCGCGGCTCCGGCACAGTCGCGCGCGGCATCGCGGCCACCGCCGCCACCACCCTCGCCGGCGATCCGGCGCTGGCGCTCGCCGGAAACAACGATTTCCAGGCAGGCGCCGCATTCGCCGAAGGCACCGTCGAAATCTCCGGCGGCGAGACGGCGTTCGGCGGCCGCATCGATCTCGGGAACCAGGCAGGCGAAACCGCGACGCTCCGCGTCTCCGGCGGCACCGTCACGAGCGCAGGCAACCTGCAGCGCGGCTACGTCGCCAACGCGAATTCGACCTTGATCATGACCGGAGGCACGTTCGACGTCGGCGGCAAGAATTCCGTCGTGGGCTTCAACGGCGGCCCCGTAGTCGCGACGACCGACATTTCCGGCGGCGCCTCGCTTCGCAACCTCGGCAATTTCTACATCCATTCAAATGGCGGAAGTTCGTCCGTCAACGAAGTGATCGTCCATGACGGCGGCACTTTCGGCTTCGTGTCGTTCTACGACAGCGCGTCCGCCACGACGACGCTCCTGGTCGATGGCGGAACGCTTGCAAACGACACGACGGGGGCTAGTTCGTCCCGCACGTCAAGCAATGCCAACGGCTGGATAAGAAACAACATCACCTCCCTCAAGGCCGGCTCCGGCGGCATGACGTTCAAGACGGACAATGGGGCGGACGCGGGACTAGCGCAGATCCGGATGCCAATTTTTGCAGAGACCGCCGGCGAAGGGGATACGGCAAACGGCGTCACGTTCGAAAACGGCAACTGGGGCTACTATGTCGCAGGAAACGCCTACGAAGGGCCGACGGTCATCAAGAATGGCGCCGCGCTCTTCCTTTACAGCAGCGGCACCATCCCGTCCGGTTCAGCCGTCACCGTCGCGTCTGGCGGCGAACTCTGCGTCTGCGGTGACGCAAACAGACCCAAAACGGTTTCCTCGCTCGTCCTTCAGGACGGTGCGATTCTCGGTTTTGGATCAAACCTCAACGCGCTTACGGTTTCGGAAAGCGCCACGCTCCCCTCGTTCGCGAAAATCGCGCTCTACAACAGCGCCAACCCGACGACGGGCAAGAACAACACCGCCGGCACATACGCGGTTCTCAAGGTTCCGTCCGCCTACGCCGACGCGCTTCGCTCCGTCCGCTGGTCGTGCGCGACGGCGGCAAGCGGCAAGTCCTACACATTTTCCGTCGCCACAAGCGGCGACACCGCCACGCTCTCGATGACCATCGCGGACGATGCCAGCGGCGCTATCAGCGGCTCTTCCACGCTCGCGGCAAACTATTCCGTCGACAGCGACATTGTCGTCAACAACAGCGGAACGCTCGTCGCGCAGGGCAACATCGTCGGCTCGTCAACCGGCGGCTCGATCACCATCAACAACGGCGGAACGCTCGACGCTTCCGGCGGCTACATCCGACCTGTGAGTTCCGACGGCAACTCGTTCCACCTCTACCTCAACAATGGAGGGTCGCTTGTTGTTGACCGAATAGAGGGAAGCAGCAATTCGACCCTGGCGAATCAGGCGAACGCGACACCAATGTTCCACTTCAACGGAGGAACGATCTTTCCGTCGTTCGCGAAGATGCCAAATGACGGCAATCGTTTCCTCCTCAACTACCAGGCGGCGCTCCTTGGCGAATACGGCGTTGTCATAGACATGACCAGGTTGCAGAGGCCGGAAGGATACACCCGATGGGTTCGCAGTTCGGTTCAGGGCAATGTCAATCACGACCCTTCCTGCGCAGACTCTGACGGCGGCATCACCGTGAAGGGAATCAAAGGAGACAGATCGCTCGTTCTTTTCGGGAGCCGTTTCGCCGGTTCGACGATGGACGGCGGCATTCATGTCGAAGATGGCGCCACAATTGCCCTTCACAGATCCGCCGGAACCGGAATTGCCATTGAAGTTGCACCCGGCGGCTGGCTTCGCCCATACAACGGGACGACGACAATGAACATTGGAGACCTTGCCCTCGGCGCTGGCGGAGCGGTGGAACCGGTCCGTCTTGACATTGCGAACACGGCGAATTCAATTCCCGGTGCGGTGATTTCCGATTCCATCTCCGTGCTTTCCCCCGTGGCAGTGTCTCTTGCCACCGACAATCAAGCCGACCCGGCCGTAGAAGCCGGCGTCTACACGGCACTCGTCTATTCTGCATCTACGACGCTCGACACGTCGCTCTTCTCCTCCGCAGATCCGGCATATACGCTGACGGCAACGGAGGAATCCATCTCCGACGGCGACTACGAGGGCCAGAAAGCCCTTGTCGTCACATTCGCCAAGAACGACCTCAGGCTTGAGAACGGCGCGATGCAGACGCTTTCTTCGGGCGCTACGTATGGCGACATCTACATCGGCGACTTCAATGTCGCCGCAAATCCGTCCTTGATCGTTTCCGGCGGCACCATTTCCGCCGATGGAACGCTTCATCTCGCATATCAGCCGGCAGACGGCGCTTCGTCCGCCGACAAGCATGTCGTGTCCTATGTCCAAAACGGCGGAGAGGTCAGCGTCGGCGAATTGAAGTCCATGTATCGTGGAGGCGACTCGCAGAAAGGCCGTGTGTCTGCGGAAATCACACTGAACGGCGGGTCGCTGGCCGTCGTCGGCGACGCGCAACTCGGCTGCAACCAGACCCGCCAGGGCTACACGACCACGATAACCGTCAATGCCGGCGCGTCAATGACGGTCGGCGGGGATTTGACGCTCACATACTACAATGGCGCTTCAATGGCGCCGCAGGGAATCGTCAACATTAACGGTGGCAGCCTGACTGTCGCCGGAGACATCGACCTCTCACGCTGCACAAACAATGTCGGAGCCTCATACGTCCAGGACGGCGGCGTGTTCCTGCGCGGCGGCGTCCTCTCGGCGGCGAACATCGTGCAGACCGTCGATTACACGCCCGTCCAGCGGCTCGTCTTTGACGGCGGCACATACGCGCCCAGCGCCAATGCGGCAGGGCGGACGCTCTCCGGCCTGACTACTGCCCACGTCTCCACGAACGGCGCGGTGATTTCCACGGCGAACCTCCCCGCCGGCGAGACCTACGAGATAGCGCAGGCCCTGCTCGCGGACCCGGCGCTTGACGGCGCCACGGACGGCGGCCTCGTGAAGAAGGGCGCGGGCACACTCGCCCTCTCCGGCGCGAACACCTACACGGGCCGCACGGTCGTAGAGGCCGGCACGCTCGCCGTCGCAAACGCCGCCGCGCTGACCGGCGACCTGACCGTCGCGAACGGCGCGCTGCTCGACGCCTCCGGCCTCGATCTCGCGCTCGAAGACGTCGCTGCAAGCGGCGTTGTCGCGGCGGATTCGCTCTCCGTCTCCGACGCCTTCGAACTTGTCGGCGACGGCACGATCCTCTCCGTCGACGGCAATCTCGTGCTCGTCAACCGCATGGCGATCGATTTCTCGGCGCTCGACGAAGTTCCCTCCGGCTTCGTCCCCGTCGCTGCGGTCGGCGGCACGATCACGGTCCCCGAGCTCGTCCGCGCCCGCGGCGCAGGAGACAATACACGCTGCGATGTCAAGGTCGAGGACGGCATCCTCTACGCCAAGCCCACCACCGCCGCATTCATGATGATCGTGCGCTAGCGTCCCGGAACCAACCTTGACAAAAACTCCATTGTGATGCATAATCGTGACACGAAATGCATCACAATGGAGATTCACCAAAATGGAAGCCATAACGTTCAGGGCGGAACCCGAAGTAATCGATGCCATCAGGGAGCGGGCGGCGGAATTTGGCGTTAGCGTCAATTCAATGCTCCGCAGTCTGGTCACGCCACTTGTTTCCTCGTCGAAAACCGCGGCATCGGCGAAAAATCCCCGCAACAACCTCAGGAGGTTTTGCGGATGTCTCAAAGGCGTTGACGACACGGAAATGCGCGAGGCCCAAGGGGAGTTCTCCAAAATCGACGAGGAGATGTGGAAATGAACGCGCTTCTCCCCGACACCAACGTGCTGATCGACTTTTTCAGGGGCGACACCGCCGCGGCCGACACCATTGCCTCATACGACCGCATTCTCCTATGCACCACCGTGCTTGGCGAATACAGGTCCGGTATCGACTTGACGACAACGGCGGGCAAGGCGTACGCGGCGAAGCTGGAGGCCTTCATGGACGATCCGGCAGTCCGCTTCATCGGCGGCACGGAGACGACGGCGGATTATTTCGCCCGCGTGTTCCGGGAACTAAAGCGGAAAGGGAAGCCCATCCCGCAAAACGACCTCTGGATTGCGGCCTTCGCGCTTGAGCATGCGGCGACTCTTTTCTCGCGCGACACCCATTTCTCGGATGTCCCAATGCTAAAGCTATGCTAAGCACGATGATTCGCGCAGGTCTCTACGTCGATTCCGGATCCCGATCCAACGGCTGGGCCGCTTGGATCGGGCTTCTGGAAAGCGCGCCGGAAATCAGCCCCGTCTGGCTCGACGGCGACTTCGTGCGCGGCGGCGCGCTTGACCAACTCGACGAATTAATACGCCCATGAAAATGCGTTTTGCATCATTCCCCGCCTTGATGGCATCCCTTTTCGCAACAGTTTGCCTTGGCGACGCAGGACGTCCGGCAGCCGACATCCGACAGCCGGCGGCCGTCGGTGGCGATTCTTCCGTCCGCCTGGTGCCCGGCGCGGGCATCTCGCTGCCCGACGGCTCCGACTTTTCGATCTCCGTTCTCGACTACAACTGGAAGCGCCACGGCGCGATCGGCGCCGCCGATTCCTTCGTGATCGAATGCGCCGCCGCACCGCTCGAAAACGTCTCCGACGGCGCGCTCCGTTTCACCGGCAGCGCAAAGTTCGCCGAAACCGGCGACGGCGCCATCGACGCCCTCTGGCGCATCACGCCGGAGACCGACGGCACTTTCCAGACCGCCTGCATCATGGCGATGTTCCCAAAGTTCAAGTTCAAGGGCGGAGTCCGCGCGGGCGGCAAGTTCGTCCCCGTCCTCGACGGCGTCCCGCCTTCGCCGCACCTTTTCACCGGCCGCGTGAAAAACCTCGAATTTCTCGGCGAAGACGGCGCCCCGTGGCTTGCCGTCGATTTTCCGGAAGGCTGCGACATCCTCGTGCAGGACGACATGCGCTGGGGCAAGCAGCGCATGACCATCCGCTTCGCCTTCGTCCACAACCATGCCGAAGTCGGCCGCGAATACGCGGTCCACGCCGTCTTCCGCATTCCCGGCAAGCATCTCGCCGTCGCCAAATACGAGCCGGTCAAAACCGTCGCCGGCCCCGACTGGATTCCCTGCCCTGCGCCTCAGCCCGGCACCGACTGGATCGAACCCGGCTCGGCGCTCGATTTCTCCGCCATCGTGCCGCACCACGAGCCCGCCGGCGCCTTCGGCCGCGTCGTCGCCGTCGGAGATCGTTTCGAGCTCGAAAACCGCCCCGGCGAAGAATTCCGCTTCTGCGGCGCGAACCTCTGCGGCCAGGCGAACCTCCCCGACCCGGCCGATGCCGACCGCTTCGCCGCCAACATCGCCCGCCTCGGCTACAACACGCTGCGCATCCACCACCACGAAGTGCATCTGGTGTCGCCGAAAACGCGCAAGCCAGTCGGCGACGGCCGCGGCCTCGACGTCGATCCCGATTCCTGGGAGCGCTTCGACGCCCTCGTCGCGGCATGCGTCCGCCACGGCATCTACCTTTCCACCGATCTCTTCACCGCCCGCTCGAAGGCAATCGAGTGGCGCGCCATCGGCATCGACCGCGACGGCGCCGTTCCCTTCCGCACCTTCAAGCTCCTCGCCTCCTTCTACGAGCCCGCCTACTCCA
>JAFUXX010000046.1 GCA_017476965.1 Kiritimatiellia bacterium
CCGCGCCCTTTTTGCGCTCTTTTGGCGCCCCGCCCCGGCTCCGGCCCGGCCCCGGCCCGGCGCCGCCCCGGTCCCCGCGCCGGTTTCCGGCGGGAAAAAAGGGGTTGCCGCCCGCCCTGTTTTCGGGTACGCTTGCGGCTCCCCCGCATTCGCTCCGCGACGCCCGCGTCCGCCCCGGCCGGAGGTCTTTCCGGGGGCCGTTTCAGCCGTTTTCCGACCCGCCTCAACCAACCCGCCAGCCCGAAAAAATGCACTTCATAGACTGGATCATAATGATCGTCCCGTTCACCGCCGTTCTCGGGCTGGCGATATACGCGCGGAGGTACGCGCGCGACGTGGTGGACTTCCTCGCCGCCGGCCGCGTCGCGGGCCGCTACGTGATGTGCGTCGGCGACGTGGCGGCGGGCCTCAGCGTCATCTCCCTCGTCGCGAACTGCGAGCAGACCTACAAGGCCGGCTCCGCGATGGCGTTCTGGAACATGATCAACCTGCCGCTCGGCATGTTCCTCGCGCTCGGCGGCTACTGCACCTACCGCTGGCGCGCGTCGAAGGCCCTCTCCTTCGGCCAGTTCGTCGAAATGCGCTACAGCAAGCCGCTGCGCATATTCTGCGCGACGCTGCGCAACTTTTCGGAGATGATCACCAACGCGATCGGCCCGGCGATCGCCGCCAACTTCTTCATCTACTTCCTCGGGCTCCCGCACCGCGTGCACGTGTTCGGCATCAACCTGCCGTGCTTCTCGATCATCGTCGCGCTCAGCCTCACGTTCGCCACGATCGCGATCTGGCCCGCGGGGCGCATTTCGCTGCTGGTGACGGACACGATCCAGGCGCTCATGTCGTACCCGATTTTCGTCATCATCGCGGGCTACATCTTCTTCAACTTCAACTGGGGCACGACGATGCAGCCGGTGATGCTGGACCGCGTCCCCGGCGAGAGCTTCATCAACCCGTTCGACATCGCGAAACTGCGCGACTTCAACATGTTCGCGCTGGGCGTGACGATCATGTCCACGATCCTGCAGCGCGCCTCGTGGTTCGGCAACGACACCTCGAACTCCGGCCGCAACCCGCACGAGCAGAAGATGGCCGGCGTGCTCGGCACGTGGCGCAACGGCTTCGCCTACACGATGATCGGCCTCGTGACGCTGCTCATCATCACGGTGATGAACCACGAGGCGTTCGTGTTCCCGGGCGCGCACGGCAAGTTCTCTTCGCACGAGACGCGCAAGGCTCTCATCAACAAGGTGGTCCAGGAAGCGGTCCCGAGCGAGGAAGTCCGCGCGCAGATCGCGGCGGACATGGAAGCCATGCCTCCCTCCACCCACAAGGTGGTCAAGGACCCGGTGCCGGAATCGATCGCGGCCGAACACGAGGCGTATTTCAAGAGGATGCGCGCCCTCGCCACGAACCCGCGCGGCCCGGCGCTCCCCGAGCCCAGCCCGGAGCTCGCGGCGTACCTCGAAGACAACATGCCGCTGTCGCAGCTCAAGAACAACGACACGCGGTTCATCGACGTCGCCCGCAACCGCATCAACGCCAACATCCCGCAGCACCTGCGCGCGGAGGCGGACGCCATCGCCGCCGCGCAGAAGCTCCGCGAAACCGATCCTTCCGTCGCGGTGCCGGCGCCCTCGGCCGAGCTCGCCGCCGTGCAGGGCGAAAACGCCAAGGAGGCGCAGAAGGTCCGCACGCTCTACGGCCAGATGATGCTCCCCGTCACGCTGCGCCAGATCCTGCCCACGGGCGTCATCGGCCTCTTCGCGCTCCTGATGCTGATGCTGCTCATTTCGACGGACGACTCCCGCATCTTCAACGCGTCTTCGACCTGGGTCCAGGACGTGGTCCTGCCCTTCATGAAGAAGGCGCCCGACAGCAGGAAGCACATCAGGATGCTGCGGATTTCGTCCGTCTGCGTCGCGGTCTTCTTCTTCGTGGTTGCAGTGTTCTTCAGCCAGCTCGACTACATCAACATGTTCACGCAGATCATGTGCGCGGTGTGGCTCGGCGGCGGCGGCACGATCATGGTCTTCGGCCTCTACAGCCGCTTCGGCAACTCGGTCGGCGCGTGGTGCTCGATCGTGTTCGGCTGCGGATTCTCGCTCTTCGGCCTCGTCATGCAGCGCACGTGGTCGGCGCACGTCGTGCCGGTCCTCAACAGCCACGGCTGGACCGAGGGCGCGTTCCGCTTCTTCGCGAAGCTCGCCGAGCCGCTCAACCCGTGGGTCGACTGGTCCTTCGGCTTCAACACCGGCGAGAGCACGCTCGAACAGGCCGTGCAGCTCTTCCGCGAAAAGTTCTTCATGAACTCCGCGGAAATCTACTTCCTTTCGATGCTCCTTTCGGTGGTCGCCTACTGCACGGGCTCCTGCGTCGCCATCAAGCTCGGCCGCCGCGAGGTGTTCAACCTCGACAGGCTCCTGCACCGCGGCCAGTACGCGGACGAAGCCGAGAAGAAGCGCCTCGAAATCGCCGCCACCACCAAGGTTTCGCTCCTCTCGCGCCTCGTCGGCATCGACGGCGAGTACACGCTCGGCGACAAGATCATCGCCTGGTCGGTGTTCTGCTACACGTTCGGCTACCAGGTCGGCCTCGTTTTCTGCGGCGTGCTGATCTGGAACGTCATGAGCCCGTGGCCCGGCCACTGGTGGGGCACCTACTACTACGTAGTGCACCTCATCGTGCCGATCGTCATCGGGTGCGTTTCCACCGTCTGGTTCCTCTGGGGCGGCATCCGCGACGGCATCCAGCTCTTCAAGGACCTCGACAAGCGCGTGGTGGACGCGTCGGACAACGGCATGGTCTCGGAGCGCGGCTAGCGCCGCCAACTGAAAGTCTCGGAGGCAGGGATGTCCAGATTCGTCATAAACGGCGGGTACCCGCTGTCGGGCGTGCACGACGTGCCCGGCAACAAGAACGCCGCGCTGCCGATGATAGCGGCGGCGCTTCTGGCCGACGGTCCGGTGCGGATCGCCAACCTGCCGCTCATCCGCGACGTCCGCGAAATGCTGAAGCTCGTCGAGGCGACCGGGGCGTCCGTCGCGCTCGACGAGGATGCCCGCACGGCCGAGATCGACCCCCGCGGCGTGAGCCGCACCGACCTGCCGGCCGAAATCTGCAACCGCATCCGCACGTCGATCCTCCTCGCCGGGCCGCTGCTCGCGCGCCACGGCCGCGCGCTCGTCCACCCGCCCGGCGGCGAC
>JAFUXX010000391.1 GCA_017476965.1 Kiritimatiellia bacterium
CCCCCCCCCCCCCCCCCCCTGTCAATAACTTTTTTTTGTCGTCACCCGTTTCCCGGGAAACAAGACCGCGGAAAATGGGCTGAAAACAGTCTCCGGCGACACCTTTGGTGTCGCAAGCGAAGTCGGCGGCGGAGCGTCGGGACGAGCTTCACGACGTCCGCGCCGCGCTTCGCGAAGTCCTTCAGCTGGGCGAGGACTTCTTCCGGCTCCAGGAAGCAGAGCGGATGCGACGACATCACGACCTGCGCGCCGGCGGCGTGGATCTTCGCGACGAGGCGCTTCTGCCGCGCGACGGCCGATGGCTTGCGCGTCCACTCGCGCGGCGACTTGTCGAAAAGGTCGCCCATCACGTCGATGCAGGCTGCGCCGGCGTCTAGCGCGGCGAGAAGGGTCTTCGTGCGGGCGTTCGAATGGGAAGCGTTTCCGCGTCATCGCATGCCTTCCCGCCACTGCGAGGGCGTCAGGCCGGTCGCCGCGCGGAACGTCCGGCGGAGGCAGTCGGCGCCGCCCCTGAAGCCGCACGCGGCGGCGATGTCCTCCAGCGGCTTTCCGGACGAGCCGATCAGGCGCTTCGCCTCCTCGACGCGGCGCGCGCGGATCGCGTCGAGGATCGAGGTGCCGCACAGTTCGCGGAAGCGCTGCGTGGCGAGAGAGCGCGAGACGCCGAGGTGGCGCGCGACGTCCGCGAGAGAAATGCCGCGGCAGGCGTTCGCGTCGATGTAGTCCAGCGCCTTCTGAACGAGCGCGCCCGCCGTCGAGACCGCGCCAGTCGAGGCGCGCCGGACGATGGCGGAAACGCCGTAGAGCAGAGGCGTGCGCGGGGCGCCGCCACGCTCGTGAATCATCTCCGCGATGGCGGCGACGCACAGGCTCCCGGCGCGGCGGCCGTCGAAATGGACGCTGGAGAGGTTGGGCCGGCAGTGCAGGCAGTGCGCGGGATCGTCGTCCATGCCGAGGACGGCCACGTCGCGCGGAACGGCGATGCCGGTTGCGTCGCAGACCTGCACGACGTCCACCCCCATGGCGTCGTTGGCGGCGACGACGGCTGCTGGCTTTTCGAGCGCGCGGAGCCACTCGGCCAGGGCGCCGAAGTCGGGTCCTTCCTTCGGGTTGCGCGGGGAGGATTCGCCGTAGTGGAAAAACCGCGAGAAGCGGATTCCGCGGCGGCGGAACTCGCGCTCGACGGCGTCGCCACGCCGCCGCGACCAGCCGCTGTCCCAGTGGCACTCGACGTAGCCCGCCGAGCGGAATCCCACGCGCGAGACGAAATGCTCCACTACGACGGTGGCGATGGCCGCGTAGTCCGGACGGACGAAGACGAACCGCGGATGCCGCGGCAGCGGCGCCTCGCAGGCGAAATCGAGACCGATCACGGGAACGCCGGCGGCGCAGAGCCTGTCAACCGCGGGGCTGGCGCCGTAATGCGTGATGGCGCCGTCGAGGCGCCCGCCTTCGAGCATCCAGAACGCGGTGGACGCGAAGGCGGACGCGCTGTCGACGAATCGGATGTTCCACGAGAGCCCGCGCGCCGCGAGCTCCGCGTGGACGCCCTCGATGACCTCGGCGCCGAACACGCCGCCCATCCAGGGCGCGACCAGGACGTTGCGGACCGGCTGGTTCACCGTACGACGAGAACGAGGGCGGATGTCCGTCCGAACTCGATTTTGACCGTGGCGGGCGACGTGCCGGCGACGTACGTGTAGGAGGGCGCGTCGACGTTTGCGTCGCGGACCCACTCGCCGTCCCGGAACGTCCAGACCTTGACGCAGTTCGCCGCCGAGCCGTCCGCGGCGGAGGCCGAGGCCGTGAACACGTGAGTGCCGAAGACCTCGTAGGCGTCGGCCGCGAGCGCGCCGTTGTAGTCCGAGGCGGCCACGACGACGTTCGTCGCCACGAGCGCGCCGTCGAAGCGCGCGACGTCGGCCTTGTAGTTCTGCGCGATTTCGTCGTCGGAGAGGACGCGGTTGTAGGCGCGCACGGCCTTCATCGTGCCGGTGAGCTGGAATGCCGTTCCGCCGCCGAAGTATTTGTTGCCCATTTCCCAAAGAACTCCGGGCATTGCCTTGACCTCCGCGCGACAAGGGACGTCCCGGTCAATGGCGCCTTTCACGTATGAGACGTGCCCGTCGGTACCGACCGTGAAAGCCGCATGTTTTCCGTCCCATCCCAGTGACGTGTCGCCGCGGAACCGGTAATAACCTCCTGACGACGAATAGTTCGGATCGTTTGCCCAATAATCCGCAGTGTTTCCAGTCCAATAGTCATCGTTGAGACGGAGCCTCGCCTCCGTGTTGTTGGACTGGATCCGCATCCCTTTGTCGTATGATGAATCGTTGACCCAGGTTTCGCGCGTCCATGCGAAATCAAGGAACGTGGGATACGTCGCCGTTTGAGCATCCGGATTGATGTCGCAAGACACCTCTACGGTGCACCCTTATCCCGGAAAATCCGGGATAAATTCTCCCGGATTTTCATTTTCGCCCGACAAACACTGGCGAAAATTGTTTTTAGCCGGAACAAAAAAAAGGGGGAGACTTTTTTCCGGATTCCGCCATAATGGCGGCTGTCC
>JAFUXX010000392.1 GCA_017476965.1 Kiritimatiellia bacterium
CACCGAAACGACGCGCACCGTGACGCGGTCGCCGGGTTTCACGACGGTCTTGGGATCTTCGACGAAGCGGTCCGCGAGCTGCGACACGTGCACGAGGCCGTCCTGGTGCACTCCGACGTCGACGAAGGCGCCGAAGGCCGTGACGTTCGTCACGATTCCGGGCAGCTTCATGCCCGGGGCGAGGTCGCCTATTCCGCGCACGCCTTCGGCGAACGAGAACGCCTCGAATTTCTTGCGCGGGTCGCGGCCGGGCTTGGCGAGCTCCGCGACGATGTCGCGCAGCGTCGGGAGGCCGACGTTTTCCGAAACGTAGCGCGAAAGGTCGAGCGCCTTGGCGCGGGCGGGCTCGGCGAGGAGGTCGGCGACGGAGCAGCCGAGGTCCGCGGCCATCTTGCCGACGAGCGCGTAGCGTTCGGGGTGTACGGCCGATGCGTCGAGCGGCTCGTCTCCTCCGGCGATACGCAGGAAGCCCGCGCTCTGCTCGAAGGACTTCGGCCCCATGCGCGGCACCTTGAGCAGGTCCGCGCGCGTGCGGAACGGGCCGTTGGCGTCGCGGTACGCGACGATCGATGCGGCGAGCGACGGCCCGAGGCCGGAAACGCGCTCCAGCAGCTGCTTGCTGGCGGTGTTCACCTCCACGCCGACGGCGTTCACGCAGGAGATGACGGTGTCGTCGAGCGCCTGGCGCAGGCGGCCCTGGTCGACGTCGTGCTGGTACTGGCCGACGCCGATCGTCTTGGGGTCGAGCTTCACGAGCTCGGCGAGGGGGTCCATGAGGCGGCGGCCGATCGAAACCGCGCCGCGCACGGTGACGTCCTTGTCCGGGAACTCCTCGCGCGCCACTTCGCCCGCGGAGTAGATCGAAGCGCCGCTTTCGGAGACCGACACGACCACCACGCCTTCCGGCAGGCCGATCGACCGCACGAACGCCTCCGTTTCGCGGCCGTAGGTGCCGTTGCCGACGGCGACGGCTTCGAGGTGGTGGCGGCGGACGAGCGAGAGGAGGGTGTCCGCGGCCTCGCGGCGCTCGGCGTCCGACCGGGCGAGCTGCACGACGGTGTCCTCCAGCAACTTGCCCTGCGGGTCGAGCGCGACGACCTTGCAGCCGGTGCGGATGCCGGGGTCGAGCGCGAGCACGGCCTTGCGCCCGAGCGGCGCGGCCATGAGCAGCTCGCGCAGGTTGGAGGCGAAGACGGCAATCGCCTCGTCGCTCGCGCGGTCGAACGCGCGGGCGCGGGCCTCGACCTCCATCGCCGGCCCGAGAAGGCGCGCCCAGGCGCTGTCGCAGGCCTGGCGGACCTGGTCGGCCGCGTCGCCGCCGTCCTCCGCCACGAAGCGTTCGTGGAGCGCTTCGAGGGCGTCTTCGCGCGGCGGGCGCAGCGTGAGCGAGAGGAAGCCCTCCTTTTCGCCGCGGAGGAGCGCGAGCATGCGGTGCGACGGGATGCGGGAGAGCGGCTCGGAGGCGTCGAAATAGTCGGCGAACTTGGCGCCGGCCTCTTCCTTGCCCTCCACGACCTTGGAAACGGCCGCACCCTCTTTCTCGAAAAGTTCGCGCATTTCCTCGCGCGCGCCGGAGTCCTCGTTCACCGCCTCCGCGACGATGTCGCGCGCGCCGGCGAGGACGGTCTCGGGATCGTCCAGCCCCTCTTCGCCGGGCTTCACGTACGCGGCGGCCGCCGCGAAGGGATCGAAACCGGGCTCCTGCGCCATGATCTGCGCGGCGAGCGGCGAAAGGCCGCGCTCGCGGGCGACCTGCGCGCGGGTGCGGCGCTTGGGGCGGTAGGGCAGGTAGAGGTCTTCGAGCTCGGGAAGCGACTCGGCGGCGAGGAGCTTCGCTTCGAGATCGGGCGTCAGCAGGCCGCGCTCGCGGAGCGAGGAGAGGACGGTCTCGCGGCGGTCGTCCAGCTCCGCGAGGCGCGCAAGCGAATCGCGCACGGCCGCGATGGCGACTTCGTCGAGCTCGCCTGTCGCCTCCTTGCGGTAGCGGGCGATGAAAGGGACCGTCGCTCCGCCTTCGAGGAGCGACGCGACAGCCGCGACTTGCGCGGGGCGCAGGGAAAGGCCGGCCGCGACGCGGCCGCAATGTTGCTGGTTCACCGGAACGGGGAGGGGGGACTGGAATCGGGAAGAGCGGCGGTCAGCCGGCGTTGAGCCCGCTCGTGACGCTCAGTACCGCCTGCATGATCGAAACGGCGATGAAGCCGATTATGCCCGCCACGACGAAGATCATCAGCGGTTCGAGCGCCGTGGTGAAGAGGAGGATGTTCTTGGAAAGTTCGCTCTCGTAGCGCTTGGCCACGTGGGCGAGGGCCGCCGGCATGTCGCCGGTGCGCTCGCCGATCGCGATGAGGTCGATCACCGCGGGAGGGAACACGCCGCCCTGTTCGAGCGGGCCGGAAATCGTGGTGCCGTCCGTCACGCGCTCGCGGGCGTTGCGCAGCTCCGCGCCGACCACGGCGTTGCCCACGGTCTGGGCGGTGAGTTCGAGCGCGCGGAGGATCGGCACGCCGTTGCGCATGAGCGATTCCAGCGTGCCGGCGAAATTGGCGTAGGTGGCGCTCGCCACGATGCCCTTCACGAGCGGCGCGCGGAGCTTGAAGCCGTCCCACGCGAGGCGCCCGCGCTCGGTGGAGGTCCAGCGCCGGAAGCCGAACACCGCCGCGGCGACCGCGGCGAGGACGAGGATCCAGTTGGCCTTGATCCAGTCGTTGGCGCCGAGGAGGGCCTTCGTCATGGGCGGCAGGCCGTCCGGACCCATCTGCTCGAACACGGTCTGGAACTTGGGCAGGATGTAGGTCATCGCGAAAATCGCGACGCCCACGCCCATGCACAGCACGATCGCCGGGTACGCCATCGCCGACGTGATCTTTGAGCGCATCGCCTGCGTGCGCTCGTCGTGCTCGATGAGGCGGCGCAGGACGTCCGCCAGCGCGCCGGACGCCTCGCCCGCGCGGATCATGTTGACGTAGACCGGCGTGAACGCCTTGGGGTAGCGCGCGAGCGAGTCGGAGAAGCTGGCGCCGCCGACGATCGAGTCGCGCAGGCCGGCAACGACGCCCGGTCCGCCGTCCGCCGACGAATCTTCCTCGCGGCGCGCGAGGGCGGCGAGCGCGGCGCCGAGGGTCATGCCGCCTTCGAGCAGGTCGGCGAGCTCGCTCGTGAAGAGCAGGCGCTCGCGCGCGGACATCGCCCCGGGGCGCGAGAGCTTCAAACCGCCGCTTTTCTTCTTGCGCTTCGGCGCCGCCGCGGGGCGGGCGGGTTTCTTGGCCGAGGCGCCTTTTTTGGCGGCTTTTCCGGCGGGCGCGGCGCCGCCGGCTTCGACCGAAATCGGGACGAACCCGAGACGCGAAACGGCGGCGAGCGCGCCCCGGCGGTCCGTGGCGTCCACGGTGCCGGTTTGGAGCCGTCCGTCGCGGCTGCGGGCCTTGTACGAAAATTGCGCCATGCGGACTCAATACTACCGGAACGGAAAGGAAATCTCAAATCTCAAATTTCAAATTTCAAATTGCGGATTTCGGATTTCGGATTTGCGATTCGGGATTTGGGTTTTCACGTTTCCGGCAGGTCGCGGGGAATGTCGGAAGGTAGGAAGGCCTCCGGGCCGGAGCGCCAGACGCCGAAATCGGCGGCGCGGCCGTGGCGGAGGGCGGCGCCGCAGGCCGCTTCGTGCGGCGGCAGGCCGCGCGCG
>JAFUXX010000393.1 GCA_017476965.1 Kiritimatiellia bacterium
GGCGCGCGGCCGGGGGAGAATCCGGAGCCTGTGCCGGATCCGGGACCGGAGCGCACGCCGGACGGGCCGGTCGACAGGCCTCCGCCGGGGGCGCCGGGTGCGGTGCCGCCCGAAGCGCCGCCGTCTCCGTCGAGGCGGAAGCGCGTCCTGCGGACGTTGCCCGACTGCGTGGTTTCGCGGGAAACGCCGTTTTCGCCGCCGGACTCCGAACCGCCGGGTTTCGAAGGAGTCCACGACGCTTCGGCCATCGGGATCTGCACCATGCGGACAAGGGTCTGCGGGTCGTCGCCCTTGCGGGCCGGTTTGAGAGAAAGCGTCACGAGGACGTGGGTCGGGATGCGGTTGCTCGGCAGCCATTCGTCGATCCACTCGTACGGCTCGTCGGGCTCGACGGCCTTTTCCGGGTCGCGCATGCGGACGTCGAGGGCGGTCACTTCGTCGGAAAGCAGGACCGGGACGGCGTCTTCGTCCGGGTCGAAATCCTCCGGCTCGCCGACGATCTGCCAGGCCGTGGCGTAGAGGCCCGGGCCGTCTTCGCCTGAGTCGTCCACGAAGACGCGGACGCGGTGCGACGCCCCGGCCCACGGGACGTCCTCGCCCACGAGGGCGGTGCCGGTCTTGGTCCAGCTGATCGAGTCGTGCGCGGTGTCGCCGTCGCCGTCGTCCTCCTGCTGGAACCCGTAGTCGTACGAAAGTTCGCCGTCGGAGGGGTAGCACGCGGAGCGGAGCGCGAGGACCAGCTGCTCCATGACGGTTTCGCCGTCGTGGCCGGTCTCCGCGAGATCGGACGCGGTGCGCCAGGCGGAGACGCTGCCGGAAAGCACCAGCGCGACGGTCGTGGAAATCAGTCCGAGAATCGCGACGGCGACGAGTATCTCGACGAGCGTGAAAGCGCGGCGCCGGGCGGCGCCGCGGGAGTCGCGCGTTCTGCCGCCGCGGATTCTCCTCATGCTTGCGTACCGGATGGCGAGGCGGCGCCGCGGCGCGCTTCGCGTTCGATTTCGAGGAGACGAGCGATCGCGGCGGCGGGGGCGGGATCGCTGCAGACCGCGCGCACGACGGACCAGTTGCGGGCACCGGCGGCGATCACGTCGGGGAGGCGCTTTCCGTCGATGCCGCCGATCGCGACGGCGGGGCACGGGGCCAGGGAGACCATCCGCGAAAGCGTCGCGAGGCCGAGCGTCGGGTCCGGTATGTCCTTGGTGGGCGTGGCGTACACGGGGCCGACGCCGATGTAGTCCGGCTTTTCGGCCGCGGCGGCGACCACCTGGTCCGGGTTGTGGGTGGAAAGGCCGACGACGCGCAGTGAAGGGTAGAGGCGCCGCACTTCGTGCACGGGCATGTCGCTTTGGCCGACGTGGACGCCGTCCGCGCCGCATTCGGCGGCGATCTCCGGGTCGTCGTTCACGATGAACAGCGTTTCCGTGCCGCGGGTGATTTCGCGCACTTTGCGCGCTTCGCGCAGCACGTCTTCGCGCGCGGCGTGCTTCATGCGCAGCTGGACGACCTTCACTCCTGCGCGCACCGCGGCCGCCGCGCACTCGGCGTAGCCGGCCACGGGGTTGGTCATCACGAGGTAGAAACCGAAATCTTGCATTGTTGGCTTGTCGCTTTGCTTCCGCTTCCGCTGTTGCGCGAGGGTCGCCGCCGCGCGCGGCGCGCCGGTCAGGCCGTCCAGCGCGCCCACGCGCCGCTCGGCA
>JAFUXX010000394.1 GCA_017476965.1 Kiritimatiellia bacterium
CGCGCCTCGGCGAGGAACCGCGCGCGCAGCGCCGCGCCGGCGCCGGGATCGAGGACCTTCAGCGCAACGACGCGTCCGAGCGGCTCCTCGCGCGCCTCGTAGACGGACGCCATCCCGCCCGCGCCGATAGGGCGCAGGATCGTGAAATCGCCGCCGAAACAGGTCCCGGGCGGCAGCGCCGGCGTCCCTTGCATGGCGGAAAATTCTAGCATGACGTGGCGTTCCGTGCTAGAGTTTTTCCGCCATGCCCAGCAGCCAGTCCGCCCCACCGCCCCCCATTCCGCCGCCGCCCTCGATCCCCGTGCCGGACACGTCTACCGGCCTCCTGCGCGATCTCGGGCGCGGCCCGGACGCGACGCGCTGGCCGGACTTCGCGCGGCGCTACGAGCCCGTCGTGCGGCGGTTCGCCGCCGTAGTCGCCCGGACGCATCCGCTCGTGCGGCCGGACGACTGCGACGACGTCGTGCAGGAGACTATGATCGCGCTCTGGCGCCTCTTCCCGCGCCGCGCCTACGACCGCTCGCGCGGCCGCTTCCGCGACTTCCTCTTCGGCGTCGTGCGCAAGGTCGCGACGAAGGCGTCCTCGCGCGAACGCCTGCGCCTCGAACGCGAGGCCGAAGCGCTCCGCGGCGCGGCCGAGGCACAGTCCGCCGCCGCCGGCGACGCCGCGCTGCGCGCCGAGGCCGAAGCGCTGTGGCTCGAAGCGGTGGACGCCGTCTTCGCCGCGGGCCGCTGGAGCGACAAGGCCAAGGCCGTCTACGTCCGCACCGAACGCGGCGAGGACATCGCTTCCGTCGCCGCCACCTACGGCATGGAGCCCAACGCCGTCCACCAGCTGCGCTACCGCGCCTCCCGCCGCATCGAAGCCGAACTGCGCCGCCTCGCCGCCCCCGGCGGCCCCCTCTCCTCCGCCCTCCGTTCCGCGCATCAGTAAGTCCTCCGCCCTCCGTTCCGCGCATCAGTAAGTCCGCCGCCCTCCGTTCCGCGCATCCGTAAGTCCGCCGCCGGTTCCGCGGGAGCGCCTGGCAGGGGTATTTGGCGTCTTCGGGGGTGCGCCACTTCATACTGCAACTTTCCCTGTGCGACAAAGGGACGTTTTACGCTTGCATTCCGGCCCGTCAAGTGCTATTTTTCAGGTGTTCGTGAATGGAAACACTAATTGCCGCTTCTTTTTCGTGAATGGAAACATTGACAGTTGCGGGCAATTAGTGAATGGAATCATGAAAGAGAAGTGCGACAATGGACGAAGAACTTGAACGGATGCGGTTGATATCCAATCGGCTGATAGACGGAACTCCGACCGAGTTCCACCGCAGTCTCTTCCACTCGGTCGATTGGGAAAATCGGCTTGTTTGCATAAAGGGGGCGCGTGGCACCGGCAAGACCACCATGTTGCGCCAGTTCGCAAAAGAGCGGTTCGGCCTCGATCCGCGCGCTTTCTACGTCGCGTTCGACCATTATTGGTTCAAGACGCACTCACCGCTCGAATTCGCCGAGGAGATGCACAAGCAAGGCGTCACCCATCTCTTCGTGGACGAGGTCCATCACGTCGAACACTGGCAGACGGCGATCAAGAACTTCAACGACTTCTATCCCGGCTTGTCGGTCGTTTACAGTGGATCGTCGATCCTCAAAATGGACAACCGCGAAGGCGATCTTTCGCGCCGCCAAGTGTCGTACACGCTCTCCGGGATGTCGTTTCGGGAGTTTCTGGCATACGAAGGAGTCCTGGACGCGGGGCCGGTGTCCCTGGACGACATTTCACGCGAGCATGTCGGAATCGCGACCGGCATTGCACGGAAAGTCCGCATTCTTCCGCTGTTCGACCGGTACCTGTCGTCCGGCTACTATCCGTTCTACAAGACCGAGCATTCCGGTTATTACGAACGGGTGGTCGAGACCGTCGAGAAAGTGCTCGACAGCGACTATCCCGCCGTTGAAGACGTAACGCCCGCGACAATCAGGAAGACCAAGAAGATGCTTGCGGTTCTCGCCGCCAGCTGCCCGCAGCAGCCGAACATGTCCGCGCTTTACCGCGAACTCGAAACCGACCGGAACCAGGGGTTGAAAATGCTTTCGGCGCTTGAACGCGCAGGGCTTGTCGTTCTCGTGCCGTCCGGCAGGAACTCCCTGAAGAACCTTTCCCGTCCCGGAAAAATCTTCTGCGAAAACCCGAATCTCATGCACGCGCTCGTTTCGCGCGCCGACGAAGGGACGATCCGCGAAACGTTTTTCGTCAACCAGCTCCGCGCGGCCGCCCACGACGTCGCCTGCGCCGCGCACGGCGATTTCGTCGTCGACGGCCGCCTCCTTTTTGAGATCGGCGGACGCGGGAAGGGGTTCTCGCAAATCCGGAACGTTCCGGACAGTTTCGTGGCGGCCGACAATCTCGAAACCGGCGTCGGCAACAAGATTCCGCTCTGGCTCTTCGGTTTCCTGTACTGACGCCCGCCCGGCCGCATGTCCCCGGCCTGAATCTTTCCGCCCATTTGCCGTGTCGCCGCGACTTCGAACTTGCGGCACGAGCACCCCAAGTTTGAAAATTTCCGCGCATCCGTAAGTCCGCCGCCCGTTCCGCGGCAATATTGTTGCGAATCCAACGCGGGACAAGCGGACCGGTGCGCGCGCCGAAAGGCGTTGCATCCGGATCGCCGATGTGGCAAAATTGGGCGCGTTGCAACGCCGAAGGGGCGACCCTGACGCCGCGCGACGACCTCATCGATTCACATCGACGAGGCTCTCATCCAACGGAAAACCGCCAAATCATTCCACAAGGAGACGAGAGCCCCACGGTGCGCGCCCCAGGCGCGTCCCCGGTCCGCTTTCTCCTTAAGGCGCTTGGCGGTGCCTCCGTTGGAAGCCCCGGAGACGCGCCCTTTCTCTTCCCCCGACGCATCTACGGCAACCCCCCGGGGAAGCCCACCACCGCCCGTGACCCGTTCCTGCAACACTCTTGATCAAGTCGTCGCCGACATTCTTCAGGTTGTCGCCGACGACAAGGCCATGTCACGCCGCGATGACGACGGCGCGGAATATTTCTTCCGGGGCGAGCAACGCGCATACCCGATTCCGGGGCGTCCCGCTACAGCCTTCGACCCTGTTTTGGATAGGTTTGAGTCCTTCTGGAAGCACGAAAGGGAGCTATACGAGGAGGCCATGCGGCTCAATGTTGCATCGTTCACGGAAGACCGGACGATGTGCGAGCGCATTGCGCGGATGCAGCACTACCGGCTCCCAACCCGATTCGCCGATCTCTCCGTCAACGCCCTTCTCCCCACTCTCTTTGCCTGTGGAGGTTGTAGCGACAAGCCTGGTGGTTGGCCCGATGACGACGGGTTCATCAAGGTGTTCAAGGTTGCGAAGCACAAGATGAAGTCGTTTACCAGCGACATAATCGTTGCGATTTCACACCTGCCGCTTGTTGACAATGACAAAATCAATCCTGTTTCAAAGAGAGATGTGGGCTACTTGGTTTATGAGACCAAGAATGAACGACCGGCATTTTACCGGAAAGAGGACGATGACTGGTTGCATGAAGAACTATGCAACCAACTTGGCCAAGTCTGGGCGTTCAAGCCGTTGATGAACAACCCGCGCATCCGCAACCAAGGCGGGCTGTTCCTCGCCTTCGGCTGCCGTGACGGCAAGGAACCTTTGCGCCCAACCTTCTCCCTTGCCGACTACGACAACCCAACCGCGCCGTCCTTCGGCATCGCGCAAGTCGGTTTCGTCCGCATCGCCGCCAAGGCCAACCGACCATCCTCAACCAACTCCGCATGTTCGGCATGACGGAGGAGGCAGTTTACCCCGACCTTCAGAACGTCTGCCAGACGCTCGACAAGCGCTTCAAGGAGAACGACAACCATGTGTGAGACAACATCCAACCAAACATCAGCCACGGAAAAGCAATCCATGTACTACATCGAAGGGACGATTGACGCCATCGACCTTTTCAACGATACCATCCGCTTTTCGTTGCTGCCGGCTAGCGGGCATCTGTTGCTCTGCGACGATGGAAGCAAGAAAGCGCTGTTCATTGAAAGCTGTTCGTCCAACGCCACAATGGTTGAATCGAAGAAGAATGCCAACGGCAAGGAAATTGTCTGGTTCTCCGCCGACAAAGACCTTTGCGGTGTTCTTCTGTCTGCCAAGAACAACCGGAATCTGGTTCGCCTTTGGTGCAAGAATTTGGAAACGGTGTCTTTTGGCGGGTTCCCGATTCCACCCGGCACGGCATACAAAGCCGAGGGCATCCGTGTCTTTTGACTGACGGGCGGGCGACCTATCGGCTACAACGATTTCTGGAGCAAGGCAATGGACGAAGCAACAAAAGACATTTCCGAACCGGAAAAGATCAAACTAAAGTTTGACGCGATCTGGAAAGCGCGTGACAACGAGGTAGGCGCCATAAAGGAGCGCTCCCTTCTCGTCTGGGGCTTCTTGATGTTCTGCTATGGCGGATACGGCGTTCTTGCCCATGATCTTCTAAGCAGAACGCAGATTTCAGACAACAGGTTTAAAGCTTTCAATCTGGCCTTGTTTTTCATCTCGCTTGTCTGCTTTCGCCTTTCTGCATATTGGACGAAGATGATGAAGGGGGCGAAAGCGTGGGCTGAAAATTTCGACTTCATTGCCGAAGCGTTTCAACACAAGTTCTTCCGCCTTTCAGACAAGGCCACATCGTGTCCGTATGCACGGAAGCTCAAGTTTGGGACACCGGAAATGGACTTGGATTCAATGTTCCACAGGAAGAATTGCCAAAACTGTCGCCAAGATCCGTCTTACGCCTGCATCTTTTCCGTGACAGACCCCGGAACATTGTATTATCCCGATGTTGATAGATGCTTGCTGAGCGATAAGGCCGGTGCCTTTTCACCAGCAAGTGTCACGATTGCGATTGCGCGGTTTTCTATGTTCATCAGTCTGGGTTTGGTCTGTGCGCATTCATTAGCTCTATTCAAAGGGAAAACAAAAGCGGTTAACTTGTTGTCAAACGACAAGTTCTCTTATGGAGTTATAGGGCTGCTGCTTCTGTGGTTTGTTGTTCCAGCCATTCGAAGAATTGGCGAACTCATGTTTGGCAATTTTCGATTTTGGAATTGCATTGCAAACATCATTTCTGGGCAGAACAGCATGGGGGAGCTTGATACTGGTAAGGTTCATGACCAATGCCGCAGGTGCATGAAACGATGGAATAGAATCGTCGGCAGAAAACAAAAAAACTCGCGAACTTGCGCTTGCAGAACTGCAACGCTTGTCTTGCTGTTTTGTTTTACATTACCATCACTCGCCGCTACAGAAACCGTTAATGGCATAACATGGACTTACATGGTATCAAATGGAGAAGCAATTATTGGGAGACAGCAATCATATGGAGAAGAGCCTCGCGCCGCTATCTCCCAATTGGAAGAAGGCTCGATTCGGATTCCATCAACAATTGGCGGATACGCCGTGACAAGCATTGGTGACTATGCTTTCTGCAAGTGTAGTAAACTTACATCCATAACGATACCTAATAGTGTGACGAACATAGGCGAATCTGCATTTTATGATTGTAGCGCCTTGACAGAAATCCATATTACAGACCTTGCGAAATGGTGCGGATTGTCATTTGACTATGAGTCGAGGAATCCGCTATATTACGCTAGGCATTTGTTTCTAGATGAAGAGGAAGTTCGTGAACTTGTCATTCCTGATGGCGTTACAAGTATCAATGACTATGCGTTCAGTTATTGTACTAGCCTCACGTCAGTAACAATACCCAATAGTGTTACAAATATAGGGAAAACTTCTTTTTCCCATTGTGATAATCTATCATCAATAGCGTTACCAGACTCCGTGACCAGCATCAGGGACTATGCGTTCTGGGACTGCAGCAGCCTCACGTCGATTACAATCCCAGGCTCCGTGACGAATATCGGCGGACTATGCGTTCTCCAGCTGCAGCGGCCTCACGTCGGTGACGATCCCGGACTCCGTGACCAGCATCGGGACCGCTGCGTTCTCCGGC
>JAFUXX010000395.1 GCA_017476965.1 Kiritimatiellia bacterium
CCGCCGGGGCGTTCGTCGGCTGATTCCGCCTTTTTTCCGCGGCGCGGACTTGGAAGCGCGGGCCGCATGTGGTATGCTCTGGCCCGCCATGCCAGCCGAATCGATGCTCCTGCCGCTTCTCGACCGCACCGGTCTTTTCGCCCCCGGCGAAACGGCCCGTCTGGTTTCCGCCGACCGCGCGCCCGGAGAAGGGCTCGTGGCCGCGGCCGTGCGCCTCGGAATGGCGCGCGAAGAGGACCTGCTCCGCAAATCCGCCGAAGCGCTCGGCATGGAGTACGTGGACGTCTCGGAGCGCCCGCTCGCCGAGGAGGTGGCGGCGAAGCTCCCCGCCCGCGCCGTCACGCAGTACCGCGTGGTCCCGGTTTCGTGGGAAAACGGGGTGCTCACGGTGGCGGTCTCGGAGCCGTTCGACCCGATGCTGGCCGACGCCCTGCGCATCGCCGCGGGGTGCGACGTGGCGCTGTGCGTGTGCACGCGCGAAAAGATCATCCGGCAGTCCAACAAGGTCTACGGCGTCGGCGCGGACACCCTCGCCCGCATGGCGGAAGACGGGACTTACGCGGTGGACGCCGACGCGGACAAGTCCAACAAGTTCGACCTCGAAGGCGGCGACCAGGAAGCGTCCATCGTCCGCTTCGTGAACCAGATCATCGCTGAAGGCGACCGCCAGGGCGCGACGGACATCCACTTCGAGCCGATGGAGGGCGCGCTGCGCATCCGCTACCGCGTGGACGGCCTGCTGCACGTGGTGGACGTCCCGCCGCAGCTGCACCGCCTCCAGGCCGCCGTGATCAGCCGCATCAAGGTCATGGCCGGCCTCGACATCGCGGAGAAGCGCCTCCCCGGCGACGGGCGCATCGGCATCCGCGCCAACGGCAAGGAGATCGACATCCGCGTGGCGACGTGCCCGACGGTGTACGGCGAAAAGGTCGTGCTGCGACTGCTGCAGAAGGGCGGCAACGTGATCCGCCTCGAACAGCTCGGCTTCGAGGAGCGCGACGACCGCGTGGTGCGCCACACGATCGAGCGCCCCAACGGCATCATGCTCGTCACGGGGCCGACGGGCTCCGGCAAGTCGACGTCGCTCTACGCGTTCCTGCACCAGATCAACACGCCGGACAAGAACATCATGACGGCGGAGGACCCGGTCGAATACGAAATGGCCGGGATCATGCAGGTGCCGGTGAAGCCGGACATCGGGCTCACGTTCGCGCGCGTGCTGCGCTCGTTCCTGCGCCAGGACCCTGACGTGATCATGGTCGGCGAAATCCGCGACCGCGAGACGGCGGAAATCGCGATCAACGCCTCGCTCACGGGCCACCTCGTCTTTTCCACGCTGCACACGAACGACTCCGCCGGCGCGTTCGCGCGCCTTATCGACATGGGCGTGGAGCCGTTCCTCGTTTCGTCCTCCGTCGTCGCGGTGCTGGCCCAGCGCCTCGTGCGGCGGCTCTGCCCGGCGTGCAAGAAGGAAGGCCCGCCCGATCCGCGCCTCGTGGCGGCGTCGGGCGAAAGGCCGGGGTTCTTCGACGGGCGCGCGGTCTGGACCCCGGTCGGCTGCCAGCTCTGCAACATGAGCGGCTACAAGGGGCGCGGCGGCATTTTCGAAGTGCTCCACGTGAGCGACGCCGTGCGCTCGCTCGTCACCGCGCACCGGCCTTCGTCCGAAATCCGCGCCAAGGCGGTGGAGGAAGGCATGTCGCTCCTGCGCGACGACGGCTGGGCCAAGGTTTTCAAGGGATTCACGTCCATGGAAGAAGTCCTCCGCGTCACGGAGGACTCGGAGGAATGACAGTGCCCGACACGATCCTCGTTCTCGATTTCGGTTCGCAGTACAACCAGCTCATCGCCCGCCGCATCCGCGAGAAGGGGGTCTACAGCGAGCTGCGGCCCCACACGATGACGGCGGAGCAGATCCGCGCGACTCCCGGGCTCAAGGGCGTGGTCCTCTCCGGCAGCCCCAAGAGCGTGAACGCGCCGGACTTCTTCGACTGCGATCCGGCGATCCTCGACATCGGGGTCCCCGTGTTCGGCATCTGCTACGGGATGCAGCTCATGGCGAAGAAGCTCGGCGGGCGCGTCGCCCGCAACCCGCGCGGCAAGGAGTACGGCAGGATGCCCGTGGAACAGGTCGCGCCGTGTCCGCTGCTGGACGGCCTCCCCGCGCGGCAGGACGTATGGATGAGCCACGGCGACCACGTGGAAGTGCTTCCGCCCGGCTTCCGCCTCGCGGCGAAGAGCGACAGCGGCTTCTTCGCCGCCGCGTTCGATCCGGACCGCCGCCTCTACGCGGTGCAGTACCACCCGGAGGTGCGCCACTCCGTCTACGGCAACGACATCATCGCGAATTTCCTCTTCCGCGTCTGCGGGTGCGAGAAGAACTGGACGATGGAGGGCTACCTCGAATCGCAGATCCGCTCGATCCGCGAAACCGTCGGCGGCGGCCGCGTGCTGTGCGGGCTCTCCGGCGGCGTGGATTCCACCGTCGTCGCCGTGCTGCTGCACCGCGCGATCGGCGACAGGCTCACGTGCATGTTCATCGACCACGGGATGCTGCGCAAGGACGAAGGCGAGCAGGTGATGGCGACGTGCAAGGGGCTCTTCGGCATCGACGTCGTGCGCATCGACGCGCGCGAGCGCTTCCTCTCGAAGCTCGCCGGGGTGTCGGAGCCCGAGAAGAAGCGCAAGATCGTCGGCGCGGAGTTCGTGAAGTGCTTCGACGAGGAGAGCGCCAAGCTCGGCTCGTTCGACTTCCTCGCGCAGGGCACGCTCTACACCGACGTCGTGGAGAGCGGCACCGCCACGGCGCAGACGATCAAGAGCCACCACAACGTCGGCGGGCTGCCGAAGGACATGAAGTTCCGCCTCGTGGAGCCGCTCAACCGGCTCTTCAAGGACGAAGCGCGCGCGCTCGGCGAAGCGCTCGGCATCCCGCGCGAAATCGTCTGGCGCCAGCCGTTCCCGGGTCCTGGGCTCGCGATCCGGATCATGGGCGAAGTGGACGAGGAGGCGCTTTCCATCGTGCGCGAAAGCGACGCGATACTGCGGGAGGAAATCGCGCGCGCCGGCCTCGAAAAGCAGGTGTGGCAGTACTTCACGGTGCTCACGAACGTCCGCTCCGTGGGCGTGATGGGCGACGAGCGCACGTACTGCCGCGCCGTCGCCGTGCGCGCCGTGACGTCGATCGACGGCATGACGGCCGACTGGGCGCGCCTGCCGTGGGAGGTCCTGGACGCGGTTTCGCGCCGGATCGTGAACGAAGTGCCGGGGGTGAACCGCGTCGTGTACGACGTGACCGCGAAGCCCCCGGGGACGATCGAATGGGAGTAGCCGCTCCGGGCCCGGCCGCGAAATGACCCCTTTCGTCCCGCTCCACGTCCACACGACGTACTCGATGCTCGACGGCATGTGCCAGATCGGGCCGCTCGCCGCGCGCGCCCGCGAGCTCGGGATGCCGGCGATCGCCATCACGGACCACGGGAACCTCTACGGGCTCAAGGCGTTCCACGACGCCTGTTCGGCGAAGAAGGACAAGAAGGGCAACGTCCTGCCCCCTCTCAAGCCGATCCTCGGATGCGAGGCGTACGTGGCCCGCCGCAGGATGACGGACAAGAACGAGGACGGCAGCCACCCGGAAGACAAGTCGGGCAACCACCTGATCCTGCTCGCCAAGAACAAGACCGGGTACCACAACCTCGTCCGCCTGATTTCCCTTGCGTGCATCGACGGCTTCTACCAGCGCGCGCGCATCGACCACGAGCTGCTCGAAAAATACCGCGAGGGGCTGATCGTCTCCTCGGCGTGCATCGCCGGCGAGGTCGCGGACGCCTTCCGCCACGGCGACGACGCCAAGGCCGAACGCGCCGCCATGTGGTACAAGGAGCGGTTCGGCGAGGACTACTATCTCGAAGTGATGCTCCACCGCGCCGAGCCGAGGTTCTTCGACGCGGGCCGCCGCGAATTGTACGAGGCGCAGCTGCGCGTGAACGAAAAGGTTTTCGCGCTCGGCGCGAAACTCGGGATCAAGGTCGTCGCCACGAACGACACGCATTTCCTGACGAAGGACGACGCCGAGGCCCACGACATACTGCTGTGCGCGGGCACGGAGGCCCTCGAAACGGATCTGAAGCGCCTCCGCTACACGCGCCAGGAGTGGCTCAAGAGCGGCGACGAGATGGCGGAGATTTTCCCGGACCGCCCGGAAGCGCTCGCCAACACGCTCGAAGTCGCGGAAAAGGTCGAAAACTATTCCCTCGACTCCAAGCCGATCATGCCGGTCTTCCCGATTCCGGAATCGTTCGGCACCGACGCGCAGTACGAAGAGAAGTACCCGACGTCCGAATCGATCCGCCCGAAGTTCGAGGCGGCGTCGTTCGAGCGCTTCAAGGGCGACACGCCCGAAGGGCTCAAGGCGCTGCGGCGCATCCTCTTCGAGGGCGACTACCTGCGCAAGCTCGCGTACGACGGCGCGGCCCGCCGCTGGCCGGGCGAAAAGTTCGACGACGAGCACCGCGAGCGCGTCGAGTTCGAGCTCTCGACGATCCTCAACATGGGGTTCCCGGGGTACTTCCTCATCGTCAACGACTACGTGTCCGCCGCGCGCGGCATGGGGGTCCTGGTCGGACCGGGCCGCGGCTCTGCGGCGGGATCGGCCGTGGCGTACTGCCTCGGCATCACGGACATCGACCCGATCCCGTACCACCTGCTCTTCGAGCGGTTCCTCAATCCGGACCGCATCTCGATGCCGGACATCGACGAAGACTTCGACGACGCCGGCCGCGGCCGCGTCATCGAGTACGTCACGCGCAAGTACGGCGCGGACCACGTTTCGCACATCGTCACGTTCGGTTCGATGGCGCCCAAGACGTGCATCCGCGACGTCGGCAAGGTGGTCGGCTATCCGCTCGCGGACACGGTCAAGCTCGCGGCGCTCGTGCCGGACGGCGCCGGCGTGAAGACTTTCGCCGACGCCTACTGGCACCGGAACAAGGACGGCACGTGGTCCGGCTCGCGCGAGCTTTCCGACGCCCGCAAGGACGGCCCGCCGATCGTCCGCCGCATCCTCGCGATTTCGGAAAGGCTCGCGGGGTGCGTCCGGCAGCCCGGCGTGCACGCCTGCGGCATCCTCATTTCCCGCGACCCGCTCATCGACTCGCTCCCGATCATGCCGACGAAGGGAGAGTCGCTCATGAACACGCAGTACGACGGCCACTTCGTGGAGCCGATCGGGCTGCTGAAGATGGACTTCCTCGGCCTCAAGACGCTGACCGTCTTCAAGGAGTGCCTCGCGACGATCAAGGAAGTCCGCGGCGAGGACGTGGACCTCTCCGCCATCCCGATCGACGACCCGGAGACGTTCCGCGTGTTCCAGCGCGGCGACACGACGGGCCTCTTCCAGTTCGAATCGGACGGGATGAAGAAGAACCTGCGCGAGCTCCATCCGGACCGCCTGGAGGACCTCGTGGCCATGAACGCGCTGTACCGCCCGGGCCCGATGGCGTACATCCCGCAGTTCATCGCCCGCAAGCACGGGCGCGAGCCGATCCAGTACGACCATCCGCTGATGAAGCGGTACCTGGAGGAGACGTACGGCGTCACCGTCTACCAGGAGCAGGTCATGCTCCTCTCGCGTCTCATGGGCGGCTTCACCCGCGGGGAGAGCGACACGCTCCGCAAGGCGATGGGCAAGAAGCAGATCGAGACGATGGAGAAGCTCAAGGCGAAGTTCCACGACGGCTGCCTCGCCAATCCGGAGTTCATGGACCCCGCGCCCGTGAACGGCGACGTCGCCGCCGCGGAGCGCCTGGTCGACAAGATCTGGAACGACTGGCGCGAGTTCGCCAAGTACGCGTTCAACAAGTCCCACGCCGTCTGCTACGCCTACGTCGCGTACCAGACCGGCTGGCTCAAGGCGCACTACCCGGCGGAGTACATGTGCGCGCAGATTTCGTCCGAAATCGGCAATTTCGACAAGCTTCCCGTGTTCATCTCCGAAGCGGCGGAGATGGACTACCGCATCCTGCCGCCGGACGTGAACAGGTCGTTCGTCCGCTTCGCCCCGGAAAAGCTCGGGGAAACCGGCGACGGCGACGCCGCGGCCGGCGCCGGTTCGCCGGACAGCGCCACGACCGGCATCCGGTACGGCCTCGCCGGCGTGAAGGGCGTCGGCGTCGCGGCGGCGGAGGCGATAGTCGACGAGCGCCGGAAAAACGGCCCGTACAAGGACCTCGGCGATTTCCTCTCGCGTCTCGACGTCTCGGTCAACAAGAAGGCGCTCGAATCGCTCGTGCAGTGCGGCGCGCTCGATTCC
>JAFUXX010000396.1 GCA_017476965.1 Kiritimatiellia bacterium
ACCGCAACATCCCAATGGCTAGCAAACCGGAAGATTTCGCCCGTCCAGTGGCGCAGGAGAAGGACCGCAACCTGCGCGCCTGGCTGATTTTCTTCTGCCTCATCTGTTTCGGGACCGCGTCGTGGCTCCCGCTCAAGCGCGCGTTCTGGCGCATCCGCAACCGCGCGGCCGAACAGCGCGAGGAGGCGGTGGAGCGCCTCTCCGACTGCTTCGTCGCCATCGCCTACGAGGGCGTGGCCAAGGAAAAGGAGCCGACCGGCCGCTTCACCACGCTCGCCCGCTTCAAGGAGCACCTCGAAGCGCTGCGCGACGCCGGGTACCACCCGATTTCGCTCAAGAACGTCCGCGACTTCTACCTCTCCCGCCGCCCGCTCCCCAAGAAGGCGGTCCTCGTCACCTTCGAAAACACCCACAAGAGCACGTACTTCGACTCCGCCTCCCTCCTGCGCCGCATGCACTGGCACGCGACGATGGGCGTCGTGACCAAGTCCGTCCGCGAGTGGGACTCCGATTCGCTCCTCGCCCCGTACCTCAAGATCATGGACATGGACGCCACGTGGGACCTGGCGTGCGAGTCCGACGGCGGCGTCTCCCTCGTCCCCTCCGACCCGTTCGGGGCCAAGTCGCTCTTCTTCTCCTCGCCGCAGTGGCTCGGCGATTCCAACCGCTACGAGTCCGTCGCGGAATTTTCCGCGAGGGTCGAGGCGGACCACGACCGCGCGCTCAAGGAGTTCGCCGGGTTCCAGTCCGGCAAGCCCATCGCATTCTTCTTCCCCAGCGGCAACTACGGCCAGTACGGTTCGGCCGGTACCGGCTACCGCAAGGCCAACATCGACGCCGTCACAAAGCGCTACCCGCTCGCCTTCCTCCTCGGCAAGCAGGCGCTCAACGACATGCGCACCGACCCGCACCGCCTCAACCGCTGGAAAGTGCCGCCGGACTGCACCGGCGCGGAGCTGGTCCGCCAGCTCGACATGGCCTGGCCCGTGCTGGCGGACAACTCCCCGGACGCCAAGTCGCTCATCTCCCCCGAGCGCTGGATCGCCGACTGGGGCCGCATCGAACGCTCCCACGACCACATCACGCTCTCCGCGGTGCCGTCCTCCGACCCCCGCCGCGGGGAGGACGACGCGACTGGCGGCGCCCGCGCCTGGATCGCCGGTTCCAACGGCTTCACCGAAGGCATGTTCGACATGCGGTTCGTCCTCGAACGCGGCGAATTCCACGTGTACCTGCGCTACGCGGCGGACGACGACTACCTCCGCATCGCGATCGCGGACACCGGCCGCGTCTCGCTCGGCCGCTGCTCCCCCGGCCTCCCCGCCGAAACGCTCGCCGAGGGCGCGGTCGAAGGCGTGGCGGACTTCCGCAGCGTCCACCGCCTCGTCGTCTCCCTCCGCGACGAAATGATCTGGGTCCGGCTCGACGGCAGGCGCCAGTTCGGCGGCCCCGTCGCGCTCGGCCGCGTGATGACCCACGGCGGCCTCGCCGGCGCGGGCGTGTGGGACGC
>JAFUXX010000397.1 GCA_017476965.1 Kiritimatiellia bacterium
CCGCGAGGGGGAGCGCGGCGCAGCCGCGCCCCACTCGCGGGGACAAGTGAGCTGGATCTGGCGCGGCTCCGCTTCGGGCTTCGCGCCGGAGAACCGCATCGCCATCCCCACCCACTCGGCGTGCTCCGTGGATGCGCTCGAAAACAAGGTCCTCTTCTGCCAGTGCGCCGCGGGCGGGCGTTTCACGAACGACGCGCTGCTTTACGAATTCGGGCCTGACGGGGCGCTTTCGCCCGACCTGCGCCGCTTCGAGGGCGAAGACGCCCGCCGCGCGCGGCTCTTCCGCTCGCCGGAGGGCGGGCTGCGCGTGGCGCTCGTGAACCACCACGCGCGCCGCTCGGACGGCTACGACCGCGTGTACGTGTACACCGGCGGTGCGGACGGCTACCGCGCCGACCGCCGCATCGAGGTGCCCGGCTGGTGCGCCGTGGATACCGTGACCGCCGATCTCGACGACGACGGCTTCCCGGAGATGATCGTCTGCAACGATTCGGAGAACGCTTTCCATCTCGATCCGGGGCACCATGTCCACCACTTCGGTCCGCACGGCTTCGAGCCGGAAAAAACGACCTTCCTCCACACCGACATCGGCTGGGGCGCGGCGGTGGCCGATTTCGACCGCGACGGTTTTCTGGACATCCTCACCGTGACCGACCACTGGAACGCGCTTTCGCTCTTCCGCGGCGGACCCGAGGGCTTCACCCGCTCGCGCGACGTCGAAATCTTCCCGATGGACGAAAGCCGCGTCCGGCACAACGTGGCGGGCTCTTCGTTGAAGCGGCCAGACGCCGGCGGTCTGCGCTGGATCGCGGTCGCCGACCTGAACGGCGACGGCTGGCTAGACGTGGCGCTACCCGCGATCCGTCCGCGCTCCTACGTGCTCTGGGGCGGTCCGGAGGGCTTCGACTTTGCGCGGCGGCAGGAGTTCGCCACCGGTCCCAGCGCGTCGGCGCGCGTCGCCGATCTCGACGGCGACGGCCGCCCGGAGCTTGTCTTCGGCAGCCACACGATGCAGGCGAGCGGTGACGGAAACAAGCCCGCGCGTCAGCCGCACCACTCCTACCTCCACGTCTACTGGAACGGCGAGGACGGCTTCGCCGAGAGCCGCAAGTGCATCCTGCGAGCGGATGCCGTGACGGCTTTCTGCATGGGCGACTTCGACGGCGACGGCGCGCTCGACATCTTCTGCGGCAGCTACCAAGGCGAGACGGACCGCGACATCAATTCGTTCATCTACTGGAACCGCGGCGGCTCTTTCTCGAACACCAACCGCCTCGATCTCGTGACGCACGCGGCCTCGGGCTGCCTCGCGGCGGACTTCGACGGCGACGGGCGCGTCGATCTCGCCGTCGCCAACCACAAGATTTTCGGCGACCACGTGGGCTATTCCGAAGTCTGGTGGAACGGTCCCGAAGGCTTCCTCCCGACGCGCACGACCAAACTCCCCACGCGCGGGCCGCACGGGATGTCCGCCATCGAACCCGGCGACATCCTTTCGCGCGGCCCGGAAGAGCGCTGGACCTCGCCGCCGCACCGCGTAGCGGAGGCCGCGACCGTCGAGGGCATCGACATCGACGCCGACACGCCGCCCAAGACGTGGGTCAAGGCCGAAGTCCGTGCAGCGGCGACCGAGGAAGCGCTCGCCGCCGCGACGTGGCGCGACCCGGCGGAGGTAGCCGTCCCGGCGGGCGGCTTCCTCCAGCTCCGCCTGACTCTCGGCGCGGAAAATTCGCTCTGCACCCCGCGCGTCACGCGCGCCACGGTCCGCTTCCGCTGACGCCTTCGGGCCGCCCCGATCTCCGTTCGCGAAATTTTGTTTTTATTTTTCCGAACATATTTGGGTGCCGCATGCGGTAGAATTGTGGCGTTGTTTACGGAACCTTCCCCCAACTCCCAAAAAAGGAAACGAAAATGCACGGCAGATTCATAGCAAAGACCGGACTCGTGGCGGCGGCTTTCGCCGCGGCGGCGGTCCCGTCCTTCGCCACCATGACGGAAAAGGATTCGTCGCAGTTCACGTACAAGTACGAGATGGTCACCCTGCCGACGGCGGAGGACCTCGACGCCAGCAGTACCAAAGACTTCACCGGCGCGGGCTCGTGGCTCACGCTCGGCACGGGTGCCAAGCTTGGGTCGGCATCCATGGTCGTCACCGGAAGCCAGGCGCTCAAGGCGGATGCCGGAACAGTCGGAAACGACGGCGACGTGTGGCGCAGCATGAATGCTACCGCCGGAGCAAGCGGCACAGGCTACACGGTAGAGGCCAGGCTAAAGGTAGCCGAATCTACAGGTTCGATCGGCGCCTTGCTCCTCAATGCATCTACCGGCGATTCGTCGATCAACTCGTGGCTCGTGTTGCGCACGGACTCGTTGTACTGGGGAAACGACACGAATCGCAAGATCATGGACATCGACGCTACCGCATGGCACACCTACCGCATCGTGCGCGAACCGGGATCGCTACTTCATTCTCTTTTCGTAGATGGCGTTCTTGTGGCAGACGATTTGCCAAACGGCCTCTCTGCCAATGTGAATCGAATCTTCATCGGCGCAGCAAACACGTCTTACGCCGGCAAGGCCGAGATGATGTGGCTTCGCTTCGACAAGGGCGCGTATGCGCCGCCCGTCGTGAATGAAAAGTTAACGCGCAAGGCGTCGGTCGATTTCCCGGACAAGTATGAGATGGCGTCGGACGACGACCGCCTCACCGCCTCTGGCGGCACCGATTGGAAGGCCGGCGGTTCCGGCGCGACGATTTCGCTCGCGGACGGCAAGCTCACCGTGACGCACGGCGGCAAGAACGCCTACTGGGACACGCAGGACGCGGTGTGGAAAAGCCTCGTCACGGCCACGACTCCCTTCACAGTGGAGTTCCGTGTGAAGATCGATGAGTCCACTCTCGCTGACGATCGCGCTTTCAATTTCCTGACCGGTACGCCCGGGCCTGTTGGCGACCTTTTCATTGGCAAGAACAGCGTCCAGTGGTGTCTCAGCACCACAGACTCCGGCACGTTCCTCACGCTCGACACCTCGGTCAACACCGACACCCTCCACACCTTCCGCATCACGTACGATGGTGCGACGCGCCACGGTTTCACCGTCTGGCGCGACGGCGAGAAGATCGGCGAAAACCTCGTAGATTGCACCAACTTCTACGGCTATTCGGGCAACGCGCTCGGCATCGCCCGCTTCGGCAAGGCCGGCGGCCTCAACGATGGCGCCTGGACGCTCGACTACGTCCGCTGGGACCTCACCGGCGCCTATCCCTGGAAAAACCCGCCCGTCGCCTTCACGATGGTGATCCGGTAGGGAGGCCGGAAGATCCAGACTATCCAGACTCTCTAGAAAATCTAGATTACCTGGACAATCTAGACTCTCTAGCCCCCTGGGCACCCAAGGTTTTTTTTCGCAATGCGCGCGATCTGCCGGAAATGGCCGATATGGGCAGCTCTCGCCTTCGCCGCCTCGCCCGCGTTGGCGGGCGAGGCGGCGCTTCTGCGCGGCACGAATCCGGTCTTTTCGCCCGACGGCATGCGCATCGCCTTCCAGCGGCTGGAGGGCGATGTCTTCGCGATTGGCATCGCCCCCTTGCCGGACTGCGGTGATGCCGAGGCGGTAGATGAATCTTCGATCATGTGGATCGAGCGCGGTCCGGGCAATGCCGCTTATCCGGCCTGGACGCCAGACGGCGCGCTTGTGTACATGGCCGGCCACGACACGGAAACCGCCTACGAGGCGTGGAAAAGCGGCTCGCAGAGCGGCTACGGGCTGCGCCTCTGGCGCGACGGCGAGAAGCGCGATCTCACGCGCGGCCGTTGCCGCGACTACACGCCCTGCGTCTCGCCCGACGGAAAGACCGTCTATTTCGTGACGACGTGCGGCGTCGAATCGGAGAGCGCCGCCTTCAGCCAGGCCGCCGCCACCCGCCTTGCAAAAATCGAGCTCCCGGATCCGGCCCGATGCAGCACCGCCGCGCCCAATCCGCCCGCCGCGCCTGAGCCGGCC